>JAYSWK010000428.1:0-9455 GCA_043718085.1 Rhodobacterales bacterium | reverse complement strand
CCAGCCGCACCTCGCCCTCACCCCAGGTCCGCGCCTCCAGCCGCATCGCTGCCTTTGGCGCGTAATGCGAGGCCAACTGCCCGGGTGCATTGGGTTTTTCCGCTGACCCCCCCGCCACCAGCGAACCCAGAACAGCCTCCAGCTCTTCGACCGCCAGCCCGCCGGGGCGCAACAGGCATGGCGCGCCGTCCAGACCCACGATCGTCGATTCCACTCCGACCGCACAGGGCCCGCCATCCAGAACTGCGGCAATCCGTCCGCCAAGACCTTCGATCACATGTGCGGCCCGCGTGGGCGAAACCCGTCCCGACGGGTTCGCCGACGGCGCGGCCAGCGGCCCGCCAAATGCCCGCAGCAGGGCCTGTGCCACAGGATGCGCCGGCACTCTGATCGCCACCGTCGGCAGACCCGCCGTCACCAGATCCGAAAGGCCCGCATTGCGCAGGGGCAACACCAGCGTCATGGGGCCGGGCCAGAACCGCGCGGCCAGCGCCTCGGCCCTGCCGTCCACCACGGCATAGTCCCGCGCCGCCGCCAGGTCGGGCACATGCACGATCAAGGGATTGAACCTTGGCCGCCCTTTCGCGGCAAAGATCCGCGCCACAGCCACATCAGACCGCGCATCGCCGCCAAGCCCATAAACCGTCTCGGTCGGAAAGGCGACAAGCTCGCCCGCGGCCAACAGGTCCGCCGCCCGCGCCAGTCCCACATCGTCGGGCGTCAGAATTAGGGTTTCTGCCATAAGTGACGCAGCGTCCTTCTTGCTGGTATCGGGCCCAGGGTTAACGTCAGGTTCAGACCGCCCCCATACCCCTTGGTCAGCCTGTTGCCAAGCCGGAGACCGCAATGCCGTACCGCGCCCCCCAAGCCGATTTTCATTTCCTTCTTTCCCAGGTTCTGGATTTCGCCGCCGTGACCGCCACGACCCGCTTTGCCGAGGCGACGCCCGACACGACCGCCGCCATCCTGTCCGAAGCGGCCCGCCTGTGCGAAACCACCATCGCCCCCCTGAATCGCGTCGGTGACAAGGTCCCGGCGCGCCTTGAAAACGGCGTCGTGCGCACCTCGCCCGGCTTTGCCGAAGGCTTCCGCGCCATTGCGGACGGCGGCTGGATCGGCCTGTCCGCCAGTTCCGACCATGGCGGCATGGGCCTGCCCATGGCGCTGAACTCCTGCGTGAACGAGATGATGGGGGCCGCCTGCCTGGCATTGCAGTTGAACCCCATGCTGACCCAGGGCCAGATCGAGGCGCTGGAACATCACGCCTCGGATGCGATCAAGGCGCTTTACCTGCCCAAGCTGATTTCAGGGATCTGGAACGGCACGATGAACCTGACCGAACCTCAGGCGGGCTCGGATGTCGGTGCCTTGAAATCCCGGGCCGAAGCCAGGGATGACGGCAGCTATGCCATTACCGGGCAAAAGATCTTCATCACCTGGGGCGACTGCGATTTCATGGAAAACACCTGCCACCTCGTTCTGGCCCGCCTGCCGGATGGCGCGCCGGGGGTCAAGGGCATCTCGCTGTTCATGGTGCCGAAATTCCTGCCCGACGACCAGGGCAACCCCGGTCCACGCAACAGCCTTCATGTCGTCAGCCTGGAACACAAGTTGGGCATCCATGGCTCGCCGACCTGTGTGATGCAGTTCGACGGCGCCAAAGGCTGGCTGGTGGGGCAGGCGCACGGGGGCATGGCCGCCATGTTCACCATGATGAACAACGCCCGCCTTGGCGTCGGCATTCAAGGCGTCGCCCAGGCCGAGGCGGCCTTTCAGCACGCTTTGTCCTATGCGGCCGAGCGAAAACAGGGCCGCACCCCGCTTGGTCAGACCGCCATCATCGACCATGCCGATGTCCGCCGCATGCTGGCCGAGATGAAGGCCGAGGTCTTTGCCGCCCGCGCCATTTGCCTTGCATGTGCCGTGGCCATCGACATGGCCAATGCCACGGGGGACGCCACCCACCTCGCCCGCGCCGCCCTTCTGACCCCCATCGCCAAGGCCTATGGCACCGACACAGGACACCGCGTCGCCCATCTTGGCGTGCAAGTTCACGGTGGCGCCGGCTTTATCGAAGACACCGGCGCTGCCCAGTTCGCCCGCGACGTGCGCATCACCCAGATTTACGAAGGCACCAACGGCATTCAGGCCATGGACCTGGTCGGGCGCAAGATGATGGACGGGGGCGAGGCCGCCTTTCGGCTGTTTGACGAAATGGAAAGTGCAGCCGAGGCTGCCCGCGCCCGCCTGCCCGATTTGGCCACCCCCGTCTGGAACGCGACCGAGGCGCTGCGCGAAGCGACCGAAACCCTGCTGGCCCAGGCGGCCGATGATCGCAATGCCGGGGCCGTGCCCTATCTGGCCGGTTTTGCCCGCGTTCTGGGCTGCCACTACCACCTCAAATCCGCCATGGCCGACCCCGCCCGCGAACCCCTGGCCCGCTTTGCCATCCGCCGCCTTCTGCCTGAACATGCGGCCCTTCTGGCCCAGGCCCGTGAAGGCGCCGCCGGGGTCTATGCCCTGACGCCCGAGGTATTGGCGCTTTGACCGCGCGCCCAACCGCTGCCCTGCACTACCCTTTTCACATTCCGCCAGCCGGGTTGGAGGCACCCGAGGTTGCCCCCGGCATCCGCTGGCTGCGCCTGCCCCTGCCCATGGCGCTGAACCACGTCAATTGCTACGCTTTGGACGACGGCCCGGGCTGGACCCTGGTCGATACCGGCATGTCCAATGCACAATCCCGCGCCATCTGGCAGGGGCTTTTGGCGGGCCCGTTGCAGGGCAAACCGGTGACCCGGCTGATCGTGACCCATCATCATCCCGATCATATCGGCCTTGCGGGCTGGTTTCAGGCCCAGGGGGTCGAACTTGTGACCACCCGCACCGCCTGGCTTTACGCCCGGATGCTGGTGCTTGACGACCAAAAGCTGACCTCGCCCCAGGCCCTGCTTTTCTATCAGCGCGGCGGGCTTGACGCAGCCCGGCGCGCCGTCAAGGCGCAGGAACGTCCCTTCAACTTTGCCGATGTCGTGGCCCCCATGCCGCCGGGCTTCACCCGGATCAGCGACGGTGACGTGATCACCGCAGGCCAGCGCCGCTGGCAGGTGCGTCTGGGTCAGGGCCACGCCCCCGATCATGCGGTGTTGTTCAGCCTGGATGACAGTCTGATCCTGGCGGGTGACCAGCTTTTGCCGACCATTTCCGCCAATATCGGCGTCTATCCGACCGAGCCTGACGATGATCCGCTGACCGCCTGGCTGGACAGCACCCGCGCCATGATCCCCCTGGCGCGCCCGGATCACTTCGTCCTGCCCGGCCACAAACTGCCCTATCTTGGCCTGCCAAAGCGCCTGACCGAAATGCTGGATGATCACGAAGCCGCCCTTGAACGTCTTGTCGCCCACCTGGCCACCCCCAGAACCGCGACCGACTGCTTTCCTGTGCTTTTCAAACGCCCTGTCGTGGCGGAAACCTTCACCATGGCGCTTTGCGAATCCTTGGCCCATCTGAATTGCCTCTTGCGCCGTGGCCTTGTTTCGCGTGACCTTTCGCCCAGCGGCGCCTGGTTGTGGCGCGCGGCATAGGGGGGCCCAATGGCTGCAAAACCGAAACCCACCACCAAGGCCAAGCCGACGGCTGCGGCCAAACCCAAATCCCCCGCCGAATGGGCCTATGACCGGATCGTGCTTTATATCCGCGACTTCGAAAAGCATCTGAATGCCGATCAAGAGGTCGCCATCGGCTTTGCCGGCTCCGAGGCCGGCATCCTGCGGATCGAGGGTCTGGGCTTTTTTGACCCCGATATCCTGACGTTTTACGGCACGGACGAGGGCGGCACCAAAACCCAGCTGATCCAGCACGTCAGCCAATTGTCCGTCATGTTGCAGGCCCGCCCCAAATCCGATCCCGACGAACAGGCGCGCCGCATCGGCTTCAAGCTGACCTCGGGATGGAGCGGCGGCGAATCCGGCGATGCTTCGGCTTGACGAAAACCTTTCGTTTTGGTTAACAGAAAATGGTAAGCTCTTGTGAATAAACAGTAAAACATGATGTCCAAAACTTGGACATCGCCACTTTTTCCCTGCATTACCCCCCGTGACAGCGCCGCTTCAATCGGGTAAACGCAGGGCAACGTTTCAAGAAAGGATCTCGATCATGGCCGAACACAAACCGGGCAGCATGGATATTCGCGCGCACGAAAAGACCTTTGCCGGTTTTATCCGCATGGTGACCTGGGGTGGGATCATCAGCATCGCCATTCTGATCATCATGGCCCTGGCCGACGCCTGACCTGTTCAGCCGCCCGCGCGGCAAAAGGATGATTTGATGCAGCGTGCCATGCCCGTTCTTCGCGTTCTGGCCAGCTTGCTGGCGCTGTTTGTCCTTTCGGCCTGCACGGCCGATCACAAATGGGCCAGTGATGCCGATGTGGCCCGCGCCCATTATGTCGATCCGAACCGGCCCTCGGTCACGCTCTTTACCTCGATCAACACAAAGAACAAATCCGGCGCCCATGCCGGGCTGATGATCAATGCGTCCGAACGTGTGCTTTATGATCCCGCCGGGTCCTGGGAACATCCCGCCGCGCCTGAACGCGCGGATATGCATTACGGCATGACCCCGACCATGCTCAGCTTTTACGTCGATTATCAGGGCACGGCGCCTTTCCAACTGATCGAACAGACGATCTATGTGACCCCCGAAGTGGCCGAGCAGGTCAAACAGGCCGCCATCGCCCATGGCTCGGCCAACAAGGCCGCCTGCACCATCGCCATATCCGAGATTCTCGCCGGCATTCCCGGTTTCGAGGGCCTGCCTTCGACCTATTTCCCCAAGGCCATGTCCCGCGCCTTTGCGCAATTGCCGGGCGTGCAGACCCGGATCATCACCTCGCTGGATGGCGACCTGCGCCGCACCCTGCCCGGCGCCACAGCCACCCAATAGGTGCGCCCCGCCGCGTCACCTCGGAGGATGGGATGAGACTGTTCGGCGTGATCCTCGCAGGTGGCCAGGCCCGGCGCATGGCAGGGGCCGACAAGGCGCTGGTGGCGCTGGGCGGGTCACGCCTTTTGTCCCATGTCCGTGCCCGCTTTGAACCCCAGATCGAGGCTTTGGCCTTGTCCGCCAATGGCGATCCCACCCGCTTTGCCGCCTTTGACCTGCCCGTCCTGCCCGATGCTGCCTCGCAGGGCCCTTTGTCCGGCATTCTGGCCGCTTTGCACTGGGCCGCCCCCCTTGGGGCCACGGCAGTTGTCTCGGTCCCGGTGGACGGCCCCTTCCTGCCACCCGACCTTGTGCCCCGCCTCTGTCTTGCCGCTGAAACCGGGGGCGGCCCGACCCTGGCCGCCAGCCCGAACGGCTGGCATCCGACCTACGGTCTGTGGCCGGTCGGTCTGGCCCCGGCGCTCGCCGCCTTCCTGGCCTCCGGGGTCAAAGCCCGCATCCGCGATTTCGCCACGGCACAGGGTGTCCAGATTGCGGATTTCCCCGACGATCTTGCCTTCGCCAATGCCAATTCACTCCAGGACATCGCCCGTTTTGCGGCGCTGATCGGTCAGGGGGCGGCATGAAGGTCCAGGGCATCATCGGCTGGAAGAATTCCGGCAAGACCAGCCTGATGGAACGACTTGTCGCCTGCATCACGGCCCAGGGTTACAGCGTCTCGACCGTCAAGCATGTCCACCATGATGTCGATCTTGACCAGCCCGGCAAGGACACTTTTCGCCACCGCGCCGCCGGGGCTCGCGACGTTGTTCTGGCCTCGGCCCACCGCTTTGCCATCCTGCACGAACACCGCGGCCCCGAGCCTGCCCTGGCCGATATCCTGGCCCGCATGGCCCCGGTCGATCTGATCCTGGTCGAAGGCTACAAGCGCGACACCCATCCCAAGATCGAAGTGTTCCGCGCCGAGGCGGGCCACGACCTGATCCAGCCGACCGACCCCCACACCATTGCCGTGGCGACCGATGCGGCGCTGGGCCCGCTTTCGGTTCCCGTGCTGGACCTGAACAACACCGACGAAGTGGCCCAATTCATCCTGTCCCGGACCGGCCTTTTGCCGACGGCCCCCTTCGACACGGTCATTGTGGTCGATTGGTCCGCCGCATCCCGCCCCAGCCCCGCCCGCCCCAGTGCCGACGCCATCTGGATCGGCGTCACGGATGCAGCCGGAACCCGGACCAGCTATCACCGCACCAGACATGAGGCCGAGGCTTTTCTCACCGCCCTCCTGGACCGCGAGGCCGCCGCCGAACGCCGCGTTCTTGTGGGCTTTGATTTCCCCATGGGAT
This sequence comes from Rhodobacterales bacterium, assembly GCA_043718085.1. Taxonomy (GTDB): domain Bacteria; phylum Pseudomonadota; class Alphaproteobacteria; order Rhodobacterales; family Rhodobacteraceae; genus Stagnihabitans. The sequence continues at coordinate 3,165 of JAYSWK010000428.1, read as the reverse complement.
ATCCCACCGGCTTTGCCGCCCATCTGACCGGCACGCCCGATCCCCGCGCCGTCTGGCATTGGCTGAACCGGCACATCCAGGATGGGCCCGACAATGCCAACAACCGCTTTGCCGTGGCCAATCAGATCAACGCCGGTTTCAGCGCCAGGTTCGGGGCCCCCGGCCCCTTCTGGGGCCGCCCGGCCAACGCACCCCTTGCCCATCTATCCCCCACCAAACCTGCCGGATATGCCAGCCTTGGCCTGCTTGAACGCCGCGCCGTCGAAAATCTGGTCCCCAGCGCCCAGCCTGTCTGGAAAACCTACACCACAGGCTCGGTCGGCTCGCAGTCCCTGACGGGCCTGCCACTGATCCACCGTCTGTCCCTGCGCCCCGGCACCCGGGTCTGGCCCTTTGATCCACCCGCCGGTTCGCTGGTTCTGGCCGAGGTTTACCCCTCGCTTCTGGCCCACGCCGTGGCCGACGATCCCGCCCCGATCAAGGACGAGGTTCAGGTCCGCCTACTGTCCCGTGCCCTGTGGACCCTGTCGCATCAGTCCCGCCTGTCCCCCCTCTTTGCCACCCCGCCCACGGCCGCCGAACAGGGCTGGATCCTTGGCGCCGGCCACGCTTCGCTGCTGCAATTGGCCCTGCGGTGAACGGCGTCACCCTGCAACTTGGCCTGCCAGATCCCTTGCGGGCCGATGCCGCACGGCTTTACTGGCAGGCATTCGGCGCCAAGCTTGGCCGCGTGATGGGGCCAGAGCCGCAGGCCATGCGGTTCTTGATCCAGGTGATGCGGGCCGATCAGGTCATCACGGCCTTGGGTCCTGACGGCGGGCTTCTGGGCATCGCAGGCTTCAAGACGCCGAAGGGTGGCTTTGCCTCGGGCCAACCGGGCGATCTGCGCACCGTCTACGGCCCGATTGGTGCCCTGTGGCGCGAAACGCTTCTGGGCTGGCTGGCCGACGAGGTGGATAACGAACGCTTCCTGCTGGACGGGCTTTGCGTTGATGCACCCATGCGCGGCCAGGGCCTGGGCGCGGCCCTGCTGGAGTTTATCTGCACCGAGGCGCGGGTGCGTGGCTACCAAGCCGTGCGCCTTGATGTCGTCGACACCAACCCGCGCGCCATTGCCCTTTACAAACGCCTGGGCTTTGACGTGGCCGGGCAACAGAACATCGGCCTTCTGCGCCATGTCTATGGATTTGCCTCTGCCCTGACCATGGTCCGCGCTGTCTGACGACGCCGCCACCCCCTCAGTCAAATGTCCCCGTCACCCGGCCAAACAGCATGAAGGCCCGCGAGGTGCGGGTTTCGGCCAGATCGGCCAGCTCCTCGTCCGTCGCATTGGGCTCGAATGCGGCAAATGTCTTGTCAAAGGTGCGCAGAAAATGGTGGCCCGCGTCGCGGAACACCGCATCCTCGCGCATTCGGCTGGCCGTCAGCGCCAGCGAAGATCGGTCGCGAATGCCGCCCAGCGCCGCAATCGTGCGCCCGCGCTCTCCCGCCGCAAAGCGCCGCCACAACTCGGGCCGGGCGCGATCCGGCTTCAGGTCATCCATATAGATGCCCTCCTGACTTAACAGCGTCAGCACGTCTTGCGCGGCACGGATCAGCTTGGCCGTGGTGCGATCTTCCAGCGCCAGTCGCAAGGCGCGAAAACCGACCTTGTCGTCCGGGTTTTCGGGAAACTGCAACGCCTTGATGAAATCGGCCACCGACAAGGGCGCGCGCAGATCCTCGGCCGGGGTCCCCAGGGCCAGACCGGGCTGCTCCACTTCCGGCGACGCCGGGCGCGGGGTGACAAGGGCCGCCTTGCGATCGGCCGAAGGCTGGGTCAGCCCTGTGTCGCGCCGCGTCTGAAAGGTCGCAAGCACCGCCTCGGTATGCTTGGCAGATGCGGCCAATTCGTCAAGCTTGCGCTCGACCGATGGTTTGACCGCCGCCTGTGCCGCACTGGCCTGCTGGCTTTGCACATAAGCCGCCCGCATCGCCTCGACCGTGGCCTGCAACCGCGCCGCCTCGCCGCGCAGGGCCCGCACCGACCGCAGCGTGATCACCACCGCCCAGATCAACGCCAGCGGCAGGAACACCACAAGCAGCGTCAGCACCAGCCCCAGCGATCCCGCATTGCCGGACGCCGTCAAAAGATAGGCCAGCACTGCCATGACCCAGACCAGGCTCAGGCCTGCCGCTATCCAGTCCGTCGCCGTCAATCCCTGTTCTGCCAAGGGCAGCATCCGGTCCGACGCCACTGAAGGGTCCGTTCGTCTGGTCATTCCCACTTCCGCAAATTCCGAGGCTCTGTTGACGTCGCAGCTCAGATAAAGCGAATGCTCAGCACTTCATAGCTCTTCTGGCCGCCCGGCGTCTTGACCTCGACCACATCGCCCTCGTCCTTGCCGATCAGGGCGCGTGCCAAGGGCGAGCGGATGTTCAGCTTGCCGCTTTCGATTGCCGCCTCGGCCTCACCCACAATCTGATAGGTCTTTTCCTCGCCGCTGTCTTCATCGGCCAAAACCACCGTGGCACCGAATTTGACCGTGCCCGACAGTTTTGTGGGGTCAATCACCTCGGCCAGCGACACCAGCGCCTCAAGCTCCTTGATGCGACCCTCGATGAAACTCTGCTTCTCGCGCGCCGAATGATATTCGGCGTTTTCGGACAGATCGCCATGCTCCCGCGCCTCGGCGATGGCACGGATGATGGCCGGGCGTTCCACCGACTTCAACTGCTTCAACTCGTCGTCCAGGGCGTTGAAACCCGCCCGGGTCATGGGTATCTTGTCCATCGCTCTACTCGCGTAAATAACAAGGTCACGGTCCGGGCTGGACCATGACCTTGCACCTCTTCCCCTCTTAAAGAGCCTCAAGCCCCGAAGAATGCAAGAGGGAAGGCGCGATTAAACCCCATGATGTCGCACATGCACCGGAAAATCGCTCAGCGATTGACCAGACCTCGGGGTTGAGGCAATGACAGTCAGCCAGTTGACGAGGAAGCCATGAGCCAGCAAATCACCCGCGAAGAGATGGAATATGACGTGGTCATCGTGGGCGCGGGGCCGTCCGGCCTGTCTGCGGCGATCCGCCTGAAACAGCTTGATCCGAACCGCTCTGTCGTGGTGCTGGAAAAAGGCTCTGAAGTGGGGGCGCATATCCTGTCGGGTGCCGTTCTGGACCCATC
>JAYSWK010000427.1:0-3781 GCA_043718085.1 Rhodobacterales bacterium | reverse complement strand
TCAGTTATCGACAGCGCCACATACCCAAGAACTTGCTGGGGCGGGTCAATTCTGCCTACCGTCTGCTGGGCAATGGTTCGCGGCCCTTTGCGTCGCTTTTGGGCGGGGTATTGGTGGCATGGGGCGCGCCTTTGGGCCCAGTCGCCCTGCATCTGCCTTTCGCGCTTGCAACCCTGGGCGGAGCGGCACTTCTGATCTATTGCGCGCGATCCCTGCATCTGGACTAAAAAAGAGGCCGGGCACATGGCCCGGCCAGGTCCAACAGGGAGGATGCCGCGTCATAACCCCGACCCGGCGAGGGGACCTTCGACGCAAGTTGCGAGCAATTCGACACTTGCCTTGAGAACAAACATTACAGAAGAATCTGACGACACTAAGTCAATATTTGTCACTTCCTGTCTTTTTTGCCGCAGCTGTTACATTCAGGCTACCAATTTGTATCCGCCATTCTCGGTCACGAGCAACCGTGCATTGGCGGGATCATGTTCAATTTTCTGGCGCAGACGGTAGATATGGGTTTCAAGGGTATGGGTCGTCACCCCGGCATTGTAACCCCAGACCTCGTGCAGCAGCACATCCCGGGCCACAACGCCAGATTGCGCGCGATACAGGTATTTGAGAATATTGGTTTCTTTCTCGGTCAGGCGGATCTTCTTTTCCTTGGCGTCCAGAAGCAGCTTTTGCGCCGGCTTGAACGTATAAGGACCCATCTGGAAAATGGCATCTTCGGACTGTTCGTGCTGACGCAACTGGGCGCGGATACGGGCCAGAAGGACCGGGAATTTGAACGGCTTGGTCACATAGTCGTTGGCCCCGGCGTCCAGACCCAGAATGGTGTCGGCATCGGTGTCATGACCCGTCAGCATCAGGATCGGGCACTTGACCCCACCTTTGCGCATGCGGCGGCAAAGCTCGCGCCCATCGGTGTCGGGCAGACCCACGTCCAGAATGATGAGGTCATATGAGCCGGCCTTGGCCTTGTCCATGCCTTCGGCGCCGGTTGCGGCCTCGAACACATCAAAGTCTTCGGTCATGACAAGCTGCTCGCTTAGCGCCTCGCGAAGGTCATCATCATCGTCAACCAGAAGGATTTTCCGCAAAGTGGCCATGTCCGTCTCCGTTCCTGCGGGGCTGTTGCCCGTTACGTCAACAGATGCGCCCGGATCACGGTTCAGGCAAGATTTGCGACAATGGTCTCACACACACGTGTCGCAGGGGCGGGAAATGTTTCAATATGCAACGCAGCGGGAGGGGTAAAATGGCATTTGACGCGTTGATTGTCACCCGCTGGGGTGCCCGATTTCACGGGCGGCACTTTGCCTGCAGCCTGGGGCGGGGTGGGATCAGCCGTGAAAAGCGCGAGGGGGATGGGGCGACGCCCGCCGGGCAGCACCGGATCGTGGACATGTTGTACCGTCCCGACCGCGTGATGGGTGCGCGGCTGCCGGGCTGGGCGCGGCCGATCGGGCTGGGCGATCTGTGGTCGGATGATCCCGGTGATCCCGACTACAACCACCTTGTGCGGCCACCGCATGGCTTTACCCACGAGGCGTTGCGGCGGGCGGACCCGCTTTATGATCTGATCCTGGTGACGGACTGGAACTATCCCGATGCCAAACCCGGAATTGGATCGGCCATTTTCCTGCACCGCTGGCGCCGCCCGGTATGTCCGACCGCTGGATGCGTAGGGTTTTCTGCGCAGGATATTGTCTGGATCGCAAGGCGGGTTGTCTACGGCACCAGGGTGATCATCCGGGGTTAGGGGTCACTTATTGGTGTAATCGCGGGCTCCGAACAGGGCGGAACCCACACGCACATGGCTGGCCCCATGGGCGATTGCGGCCTCGAAATCACTGCTCATCCCCATGGACAGGGCGGCAATGCCGTTTCGGGCGGCCATATCGGCCAGGGCCTTGAAATGCGGGGTGGGGTCCTGGCCCTCGGGTGGGATGCACATAAGGCCGTGGGGGGAAAGGTCCATGGCGCGTGTGTCTTGCAAAAAGGCATCAAGCGCCTCGGGCAGGATGCCGGCCTTTTGCGGCTCGGCCCCGGTATTGACCTGCACGAAAAGCTGCGGGCAGCGTCCGTTGGTCTGGGCGAGGCTGGCGAGTTTCTGCGCCAGGGAGGGCCGGTCAAGGCTTTGGATCACATCAAAGATCGCGACCGCCTGCTTGGCCTTGTTGGTCTGCAACGGGCCGATCATGTGCAATTGAACATCGGGGAAAAGGGCGCGGAAGTCGGGCCATTTGCTGGCGGCTTCCTGAACGTAATTCTCGCCAAAGACGCGTTGCCCTTCGGTCAGCACGGCAAGCACGCGATCGTCGGGCTGGACCTTGGATACGGCGATCAGGGTGACGGACCCAGCCGTGCGGCCATGCGTCACTTCGGCTGCGCGGATTCGAGACAGGGTTTGGGAAAGGGCGGTCATGGGCCCTTAATGCCGCAAGGCCCCGAAAATGAAAAGAGCGGGCACAAGGCCCGCTCTTTCCGTAGACAGGTCCCGAAGGATCAGAACGACATGCTCGCGCCGATCATCATGTCCTGGGTGTAGTTGGTGCCGGCTTCAACCGACAGGCCACCACCGAGATCGTAGGACGCGGTGACGGTCCAGGCGTTCGACACGGTGTTGGTGTCAGCGTTGACGGTCAGGCTGTTGGCCGAGTAGCCAGCAGCGATGTCAACCGACGAGTCCGAGGTGTTGTAGGTGGCCGAAGCGGTAATGCCGTTGGCACCGGTGTAAGCGACTTCAAGGGTCTCTTCGGTAGCGAAGCCCGTGTTGTCGTTCGAGGCGCCAAGGGTCACGACGATCGCACCCATGGTGTAGCCGACCGAGACGTCCCAGAGGTCTTGCAGGGCCGGGTTCGATTCGGTGTTGTAGTCAGCGGACAGCGCCAGGTTGCCGGTGGTGTAGCCGATCTTGGCGCCCATCGCGCCGCTGTCGACGTCAGCCATCAAGCCAACGGTCACAGCGCCGAAGGTGCCTTCGTAGGCAGCGTCAAACGTGTCGCCATTGGTGACGTCGCTGTTATAGGTCGACATGTTGTCGTCCGAGATCGACAGCTTGCCGAAGGAACCTTCAACATAGATCGTCGGCATGCCGAAAGCGCCGCCATTCGAGTCGAAGCCATCGTCATCAGCCAGAGCGTAGGACGTGCCAGCGGTCATGTCGAAGGTCGCGCCGAAGGTCAGGCCCGAGTCGGACGTGCCAGAGAAGGTCGCAGCCAGGTTCACGTTCGAATACGTGTGGAACGCGTCGTCGGTCTTGCCGAATAAGTTCGGGTCAGCCACGCCAGCATTGGCGGTGCCGTTCGAAGCGATACCGGCAGCAGCCGAGCCACCCCAAGTGATGTCAGCAGCGGCATAGCCAGCCGACATTGCCAGGATCGTGGTCGCAAGAAGAATCTTTTTCATAGTTTTCCCTCGTTGTCTCATCAAGGTGTGGCCCAACTCAGGATGTTCCGAACTGGGTATGCAGCCTATTTCCTATGTCAGGACCGCGATTGCAACGCGAGTCGCAGGCTGGAACGGCTATCGGAAATCACTTGGTGCAGCTTTGCCACAGTTCTGCCACGGTCCCGTCCCGTTATTGGACACAAAGCCAACGCAAACCGGGATAAACCCGCAAATCGCAACAGTTCTGCGGATGTGGCCGGCAGCCATGCCGCGCTTTTGCCCGATTCCCTTACCCCGCCGATAGGGACATCGCAGGGCAGGCCGGGCGATTCCCTGTCGATTCGTCGGGTTGAGGGCCAGCCAAAAGGGGAAAAGCCTTGGCAGGCCG
>JAYSWK010000426.1:0-9472 GCA_043718085.1 Rhodobacterales bacterium | reverse complement strand
GACCCATTCGATGATGAGGGCTATTTCGCCGACTGGGCGGTCGGGGCCGGGGGCGTCAATCTGGATTTGCACCGTTATGACGGGGTCGGGCACTCCTTTCTTGATCCAGCGTTACAGGATCATGGGGCGGCGGCGGCGCGGCTGGGCCTTGACCGCGCGATTGCCTTCCTGAATTCGATTTAACTGACCCGCCAGACCTGACAAACCCGGATTGCGGCTTGGCCACCCGGCCGCGCTGTGCGAGTTTGGCGGCAGACCGGAGTAATGGAATTTCATGCGCCTTGCCGCTGCCCTGACCATTGCCCTGAGCCTCCTTTGCGGGACGGCGCAGGCTGACTGCGTTGGAAAAAATCTGATCGACGCATTGCCGGCTGATCAGCGCGCCGCGATCGGGGCCGCCGCCGATGCCGCGCCCTTTGCCCATGGCAATTTCTGGTCGGCCGAACGTGACGGCCAAAAGATCATACTTGTGGGCACGTTTCACATGGACGACCCGCGCCACGACGCCGCCACCCTATGGCTGATCCCCCAGGTCCTTGCCGCCAGCCGCCTTCTGGTCGAGGCCGGCCCTGACGAGGAAAAGGCGCTCAACACCTATATCGCCGCCCATCCCGAACGGATGATCAACCAGACCGGCCCGACCCTGCCCGAAGCCCTGCCCAAGGCCGCGTGGCTGCGCCTGTCCCAGGCGTTGCGCGCCCGTGGCATCCCCCCATTCATGGCGGCCAAGCTGCAACCCTGGTATGTCGCCTCGATCCTGGCGATCCCGGCGTGCCAGATGTCGCAAGGCGCCATGATGAACGGGCTTGACCACCGCCTGATCGACGCGGCCCTGGCGGGCGGGATCCCGGTTCAGGCGCTGGAACCCTTTGATACGATATTTGGCATTTTCGACGACTTTTCCTCCGCCGATCAGATGGCAATGCTGGTCCAGTCCCTGGCGGATATCGACGGGGATGACGACATGGCCGTGACCCTGACCGACAGCTATTTCGCCGGCGAGAACCAGCTGTTCTGGGAATTCTCGAAACGGCGCCTGCAAGACATCCCCGGCCTGTCGCCGCAAGAGTTGCAGCGCGAGCTTGCCCTGGTGGAACAGGCGCTGATCACCCGTCGCAACGCCACCTGGATCGCCCCGATCAAGGCGGCCGCCGCCAACGGGCCGACTGTCGTGGCCTTCGGCGCCCTGCATCTGCCCGGCCACAAGGGAGTGCTGAACCTTCTGGCCCAGGACGGCTGGACCATCACCCCCCTGCCGCAATGATCCGCAAGCCCGACCCTTTGCGGCGTGAAACGGTGATCCGGATGCGGCAACTTGATCTGGGCCGCTTTGACGTCGGCCCCGGCAAACGGCTGATCCCCATTTCGGCCTGGCTTTTCACCACCGATCAGGGGCGGCACATGCTGTTGGATACCGGCTTTCCACCCGGCTATGCCACCCGCGGCGCAGAAATGGCCAAGACCGATGGCCTGGACAGCTTCGGGCAACTGGTGAATTTCGATCCGCGCCACACGATCCTGGGCGCCCTGGCCTTGCATGGCCTGACGGCCCGCGACATCTCGCATGTCCTGCTCAGCCATTCCCATATCGACCATATCGGCGGGTTGCAGGAATTTCCGGATGCCCGTATCCTGGTCAGCGCCGCCGAACGGAGCCTGCCCCAGCCGCTTTACTTCGGGCGGCACCACCAGGTGCAGTGGCCCCAGGCCGATTGCCAACCGCTGGACGGCACCACGCAGATCTGCGCGGGCCTGCGCCTATTGGCGACACCCGGCCATTCCCCCGGCCACATGTCGGCCCTGGTGACCCTGCCCGACAGGGCCACGCTGCTTGCCATCGACGCCATCAACCGCAAAAGCGAACCCGCCGAAGGTTACCCCGATGCGATGGACCCGGTTATGGCCGCCGCCTCGGGCCGAAAACTCATGCAATTGGCCCGTCGCCAGGGCGCCCGGCTGATCCCCGGCCACGAACCCATCCTGCCCGGCCCGGATCAGGCCGCATGATCAATCAGCACCGCTTCGGCCTGATCCTCGTGGCGCTTGCCACCCTGGCGTGGAGCACGTCCGGCCTGTTCGCCCGCGCCATAACCCAGGATCTGATCACCACCCTGATCTGGCGCGGGGTGTTTGCCGGGGCGGGCATGCTGGTGGTTCTGGTCGTGATGCAGGGCCCAGCCGGGCTGCGCGACTTTGCCCGCCTCGGCCGCGTGGGCTGGCTTTATGCCACGATTTCGGGGATCGGCATTCTGACCTATATCTCGGCGCTGCAGATGACCTCGATTGCCCATGTCGCCATCATCTATGCCACCGTGCCCTTCATCACCGCCGCCTTGGCCTGGGCAATTCTGGGGTCCAGGCCCGGCCCAGGTGCGGCATTTGCCAGCCTTCTGGCCTTTGGCGGGGCCGTGATCATGGTCGGCCTGGGGGGCGAGGGCACGCTGCTGGGCGATGGAATGGCTTTGATCATGTCGCTGGCCATGGGGCTTTTGACGGTCATTGCCCGGCGCAACCCTGCCATGCCGGTTCTGCCGGCGGGCATCACCTCGGTCGGCCTGTCCCTGCTGTTTTGCCTGCCTTTTGCCACCCCGACCTTGCCGCCGCCGGATCAGCTTTGGTTCCTTGCGGGCTTTGGCCTGATCAATTCGACCCTCGGGTTTACCCTGTTCGTCACCGGGTCAAAACGCATCGCACCGATCGAAACCGCACTTCTGGGCGCGCTCGAGGCGCCGATCACCCCGCTTTGGGTCTGGCTCGCCTTTGCCGAGACGCCGACCACGGCCACATTGATCGGCGGGATCGTCGTTTTCGCCGCCGTGTTCTGGCACATCGTCCATGCCGCGCGCAGCGGCCAAAGCGGGACAAGTTTGCACTGAAACGCAAACCGCTGGCACTCGCATTGGCTCGAACGCATTTTCCGTTGAGTAGTGGTTCGGTGACAACCCATCCCGCTGCAAAACCATTTGACCTTTTCTAAATACTCCACAGGGGTTGGCCCATTGCCCGGCGGGCAATAGGCCAGGGGGTGTGAAACCCCCGGCTCTGCCCGCGTGACATTCCCCGCGCGCCCCCCTATAAGCCCGGCAAAATCAGCATTGCAAAGGCATCCCCATGACCATCAAGGTTTTCGGCCACAAATCCCCCGACACCGATTCCACCGGTTCGCCCATCATCTGGGCCTGGTATCTGACCGAGGTCAAAGGCACCCCGGCAGAAGCTTTCCTTCTGGGCGAGCCCAATACCGAAGCGGCCTTTGTGCTGAAACACTGGGACCTGAAAAAGCCCGCCATCATTTCCGATGTGACGGCGGATGACACGGTGGTGATCGTCGATACCAACAACCCGGCCGAACTGCCGCCCTCGATCAATGACGCCAAGATCACGGGCATCATCGACCACCACATGCTGGTCGGCGGCCTCAAGACCAGAAACCCGATCGACATCACCGTGCGCCCGCTGGCCTGTACCGCCACGATCATGCACGACCTGATGGGCGCCGATATCGCCAAGGCCCCCAAGGCGATCAAGGGGGCCATGCTGTCCTGCATCCTGTCGGACACGCTGGAGTTTCGCTCGCCCACCACGACGCCGCATGACCGCGCCGTGGCCGAAAAGCTGGCCGCTGATCTTGGCGTCTCGATCCCGGACCTCGCCACCAAGCTGTTCGAGGCCAAGTCGGATGTCTCGTCCTTCTCGGATGCGGCCCTCCTGCGCATGGACAGCAAGGAATACAACGTCGCGGGCCGCGAACTGCGCGTGTCCGTGTTGGAAACCACCTCACCCAAAGTGGTGCTGGACCGCAAGGTCAGCCTGATGGCCAGCATGGTGGATGTCGCCCGCGAAGACGGCGCCGATCAGGTCCTGCTGTTCGTCGTGGACATCCTGCGGGAAGAGGCGACGATGTTGATCCCCAATGATCTGGTCAAGCAGATGGCCGAGGCTTCCTTTGGCTGCAAGGTCACGGGCGATACGGTCGTGCTGCCCGGCATCATGAGCCGCAAGAAACAGATCATCCCGGCGTTGAAGTTGTAAGGAAGATGGGCATGTTGGGTTTTTCGGCAGGCCGAAAATCCCAACTTATTGCCCATCCTACAAGTTTGCCTCCGGGGCTGGAACATCGCATCCGCCTCCATTTCCCGGCCCAATGACCCTAGAATATCTGTAGAGGCTTTGTAGACCCTTTGTAGATGGTTTGTAGGTCGCTTACACATCGTTAAGGTTTGTCGCACATGAGCCAGATCATCGCTTCGCTTGCCGAACTTGGGACCCGCTATGATGCGGTGTTTTGCGACCTTTGGGGCTGTTTGCACAATGGCAAGACCCCCTTTCCTGCCGCCGTGGCCGCGCTGCAGGGCTTTCGTGCCCGGGGCGGAAAGGTGCTGCTTTTGACCAATGCCCCGCGCCCGAAGCCTAGCGTTATCAAACAGTTGGATGCAATGGGCGTGCCCCGCGATGCCTGGGACGAGGTTGTAACCTCGGGCGATGCGACCCAATATGCCATGCTGGACGGTGCTGTCGGCCAGCGCCTTTTCTTCATCGGCGCACCCAAGGATGAGACTTTTTTCACCGATCTGCCCGATGATGCCCCCAAGACCGAAATTGCCCGCGTCGCCCTGTCCGAAGCCCAAGGCGTCATCTGCACCGGCCTTGCCAATGACCTGACCGAAACGCCCGCTGACTATCGCGCCACACTTTTACAATGCAAGATCAATGAGTTGCCTATGCTTTGCGCCAACCCTGACGTGATTGTCGACTTTGGCGACAAGCGCCTTTACTGCGCTGGCGCTTTGGCTCAGGCCTATGAAGACATGGGCGGCAGGGTCTTTTATTTCGGCAAACCCCATCCGCCGATCTACGACCTCGCCCGCCGCCGCTTGGCCAGGCTAACCGGTGGAAAAGACATGCAAATTCTGTGCATCGGCGACGGGATCGCCACGGATATCCAAGGCGGAATGTCCGAAGACATCGACACGCTTTTCGTCACCGGCGGCATCGCCGCCACCGAATTTGGCCCCGACCCCGCCAATCCCGATCCGACCCTTCTGGACCCTTGGCTTTCCAACCAGTCCATGTCCCCCACTTTCTGCATCGGGCATCTGAGCTGACATGAAAACTCACCTGCATTGGCAAGGGCTTGATCCTTCCGCCCGCGGCGCCTCGGTTGCCATGGGCAATTTCGACGGGGTGCATCTTGGTCACCAGGCCGTGCTGGACCTAGCCCGCACCGGGGCACCCTTGGGCATCGTGACGTTCGAACCCCATCCCCGGCAGTTCTTTGCCCCCAACGCCCCGACCTTCCGCCTGATGAATGCCGAAGCCCGCGCCAACCGTCTGGCAAAGCTTGGTGTCGATCATCTTTATGAACTGCCCTTCGATGCCGCCCTTGCGGGCCTGACGCCGGAAGAATTCGCCCGCGATGTGCTTGCGGCGGGACTTGGGATCTCTCATGTTGTGGTCGGGTCTGATTTCCGCTTTGGCAAAGGCCGCACAGGCACCGCTGCCGACCTGCAAGCCCTTGGTTTGAAATACGGTTTTCGTACCACGATTGCCACATTGGTCCAAGTGGGCGATCAGGAAATTTCCTCGACTGCGATCCGCGACGCCCTGAGCCAGGGCTATCCGCGCTATGCCGCTACCATGCTTGGCCACTGGCACCGCATTGAAGGCGAGGTGATCCATGGCGAAAAACGCGGCCGCCAGCTTGGCTATCCGACCGCCAACATGGACGTGACCGGCCTGCACCTGCCCAAGTTCGGCGTTTATGCCGTGCGGGTCGATGTGCTGACCGGATCCCAGGCGGGTCATTACATCGGGGCAGGCAGCCTAGGCGTGCGTCCGATGTTCGGGATCAATCAGCCCAACCTTGAAAGCTTCCTTTTCGATTTCGAAGGCGATCTTTACGGCCATCACCTGTCCGTCGCCCTGGTCGATTACCTGCGCCCCGAGATGAAGTTCGATGGCCTTCCCGCACTTTTGGACCAGATGAAGGCCGATTGCGAAAAGGCCCGCGAAATCCTGATGACGTAAGGCCGCCGCCTCTGGCCTTTCCTGCGGCTTTCGGCCAGTTTGCCGCCATGACCCTGCGCGACCGCTTTTGGGAAAATGTTCCCCTGACCAAAATGACCGCCCCCGAATGGGAGGCTCTGTGCGACGGCTGCGGCAAATGCTGCCTGAACAAGCTGGAATACGAAGATACGGGCGAGGTCGAGTTTACCTCGATCGCCTGCAAGCTTCTGGACGGGGCCAGCTGCCGCTGCGGCAATTATGCCAACCGCCACCAATTCGTCCCCGAATGCGTGCGCCTGTCGCCCAAGACCCTGCCTAAGGTCGCCTATTGGCTGCCGCGCAGCTGCGCCTACCGGCTTTTGCATCAGGGCGACCCTTTGCCCGATTGGCACCCGTTGAACACCGGCGACCCTGAAACCACCCATTCCTCGGGAAATTCGGTGCGGGGTTGGACCACGCCTGAATTCGCCGTCCCCGAAGAAGAATGGGACCAGTACCTGATTGACGAGAAACCCTGATGTTCTTCAGATCCGACAATGGCTCGGGCGTGGCCCCGGAAATCATGGCTGCCCTTTCGCGGGCAAACCAGGGCTATGCTTCCAGCTATGGCGCTGACGATGGCATGATTCGGGTCTGCCGCCAGCTGCGCGAGGTCTTTGAGGCGCCCGAGGCCGCCGTGTATCTGGTCGGCACTGGAACCGCCGCCAATGCCCTGTCGCTGGCGCTTTACACACAGCCCTGGATGGCAACCTTTGCCCACGAAGGCTCGCATGTGGCCGTCGACGAATGCGGCGCGCCAGAATTTTTTTCCGGCGGGGCCAAGGTGCTCTCGGTCGCTGGCGATCACGGCAAGATGACGCCGGAATCCCTGAAACGGGCATTGGCGCGCGCGGTGCAGGGCGATGTGCATTCGGCGCAGCGCGGCATGCTGTCGATCACCAATCTGACCGAGGCGGGTACGGCTTATATGCCTTCCGAAGTGGAAGCCTTGACCAAGCTGGCCAAGGCCCATGGCATGCCCAGCCATCTGGACGGCTCCCGCTTTGCAAATGCGCTGGTGGCCACCGGGACCACTGCCGCCGAGATGACCTGGAAAGCCGGGATCGATGTCGTCTCATTCGGGGGCACCAAGAACGGCTGCATGGGGGTCGAGGCGGTGGTGATCTTTGATCCGGCCAAGGCTTGGGAGTTTGAGTTGCGGCGCAAACGGGCGGGGCAGCTGTTCTCGAAATACCGGTTCCTGGCAGCGCAGATAGAGGCCTATCTGACCGACGGCCTTTGGCTGCGGCTGGCGGCCCATGCCAACCAGATGGGCGCGCGGCTGGCGCAAGGGCTGGCGCAGGTTCCGGGGTTGGCGTTGCTTCATCCAGTGGACGCGAACATCCTTTTTCCCACATTTCCCCTCGGGACCCATGACCGCGCCGCAGCCCGTGGGGCCCGATATTATCCCTCTCCCGCCCCTGCAGGTCTGGAAGCTGCGCGGTTCGTGACCGCCTGGTCCACGACAGAGGCGGATGTGGACGGGCTGATTGCCGCGCTGAAACCCTAAAACTTGCCGCCAAGATAAAGGTCCAGATCCTCGATCCGGTCCTGACCCCAGAATACCTCGTCACCGACCAGATAGGTCGGCACGCCAAAGACGCCCCGCGCCACGGCCTCTTCCAGATTGGCGGCATAGGATTCGGCGGCGGTGAGCATGCCGCGGTCTACTGCCTTGGAGTCAAAACCATGGGCTGCCACGATCTCTTGCACGACCTCGTCATCGGCGATGTTGCGCCCCTCGGCCCAAACGGCGCGGGGAAAGGCTTGGACCAACCCTACCAGATCGCCGCCACCGATCTTTGCCGCCGTGATCACCGCATAAGACGACGGCGCGGGATTGGCCGGAAAGAAGGGCGGGGCCAGGTCCAGCCGCATGCCCAGCCGCTTTGACCAACGCCGCAGTTCCTGCAAACGGTAGGTCTTGCGGCTTTCGTGACGTTCCGCCAGCACATGCCCGCCAGTCCGGGGAAACAGCGCCGGGGCATTGATTGGCACATAGCGGACCTGCGCCCCGTGCCGCGCCGCGCATTCCTCCAAACGGCTGCCGGCCAGATAGGTGAAGGGGGAAATGGTGGCGAAGAAGTAGTCGATCTGCGTCATAACGCCCCCAAATATCCATGTGCTCCGTTTGCAAGACCCTAACCGGGTGATAAGCGGTGTCAACGCTGCGAATCCGTCACGCTGCCCCAGCGCTGCCCAGTTGGAAGGACCCAAGGATGCCCGCAATCACCGAGCCGAAACTGATTTCCGGCAATGCCAACCTTTCCCTGGCCAAATCCATTGCCCGGCGCATGTCGATGCACCGTGGCGTCTCGGTCGGGCTGGTTGACGCCCGGGTGGAACGGTTCAACGATCAAGAGATCTTTGTCGAGGTTTACGAGAATGTGCGTGGCGAGGACATGTATATTATCCAGCCCACCTCGAACCCGGCCAACGACAACCTGATGGAGCTTTTGATCATGACCGACGCCTTGCGTCGTTCGTCCGCCGATCGCATCACCGCTGTCATCCCCTATTTCGGCTATGCAAGGCAAGACCGCCGCGCCAAGGCCCGCACGCCGATCACCGCCAAGCTGGTGGCCAACATGATTGCCGAGGCCGGGGTTGACCGGGTCCTGACGCTGGACCTGCATGCGGCCCAGATCCAGGGCTTTTTCGACATCCCCGTGGACAACCTTTACGCCAGCCCGATCTTTGCGCTGGACATCGAACATCACTTCAAGGAGCAGATGAGCGACATAATGGTGGTCTCGCCCGACGTGGGTGGCGTGGCGCGGGCGCGGGAGCTGGCCAAGCGGATCAACGCCCCGCTCGCCATTGTCGACAAGCGCCGCGAAAAGGCGGGCGAGATCGCCGAGATGACCGTGATCGGCAATGTCGCGGGCAAAAAGTGCATCATGATCGACGACATCGCCGACACCGCCGGAACCCTGTGCAAGGCCGCCGCCCTGCTGATGGAAAACGGCGCGACCGAGGTTCACGCCTACATCACCCACGGCGTTCTGTCGAATGGCGCGGTCGAGCGGGTCGAGAAATCGGTGATGAAATCGCTGGTGATCACCGACAGCATCGAGCCGACCGAACAGGTCAAGACGGCCAAGAATATCCGCATCGTGCCCACAGCCCCGATCTTTGCCCAGGCCATTCTGAACATCTGGAACGGCACCTCTGTGTCATCGCTGTTCGAGACGGAAACTTTGGTGCCGATTTATGAGGGAATGTATCAGCGGCCGTGAAATCCAAGGGCTTGCACGCGTGAAACCCTGCGCAAGACATTGATCCCAAACGGTTGCTCCTCTTTGGCTCAAGAGGCATCAGCCCTGTTTCAAGCGAAACGTCATGCATGAGCCGGTCTGGGGAC
The DNA here is from genome assembly GCA_043718085.1 of Rhodobacterales bacterium. Taxonomy (GTDB): domain Bacteria; phylum Pseudomonadota; class Alphaproteobacteria; order Rhodobacterales; family Rhodobacteraceae; genus Stagnihabitans. Next base: position 63 of record JAYSWK010000426.1, on the reverse strand, counting down.
TGCATTCTTCAGCCGGGTGTGGTATACTGACCTTGGCAGAAGGAGGCTCGAATGGGGCGCCGG
>JAYSWK010000425.1:0-9497 GCA_043718085.1 Rhodobacterales bacterium | reverse complement strand
CGACGGTCCAGCTTGCGCCAGGTTGCGGCCTGATCGGGCTGGTCCTGGTGCGATTTCGCGGTGCCATAGGCGAATTCGACATCCTTCAGCTTGGCCATGAGCCGGGTCAGATCGCCGCCCTTCACCACCGAGGTCGGCCGGCGGCAATAGTAATACAGGCAATCCTGCACCGCCGAATAGCGCCGGCATTCGGGGAAGATCAGGCTGTTGCGCAGAAGATCCTCGCAGATCGACAGGCCGACATCGATGGCGTTGTGACCCGCCACACGGCGCCACAGGTCACGGGAATAGATCTTGTTCCACACCACATTGCGGAGTGAATTGTTGAAAAACGCGCGCGCGGCCTGATCGCCGTCAAAAGGACCATCCTGACGGATCTCGTTGAACCGGATCGGCCGGCCATCCTCGTGCAATTCCACGGCCCGACATTCGACGATTTCGCTGCCGGTCGTCACGGCCTCGGCGAACATGATCTCGGCGAACTTGGCATGGATATAGTCGTCGCTGTCGATATGGGCGAGATAAAGGCCCCGCGCCGCATCGGCCGCCGAACTGCGCGCCTGATAAAGGCCGCGGTTGCGGGCATGTTCCACGATGCGAAAACGCGCGTCATCGCCCACGGTGGCGCGAACGACGGCACCCACATCCCCCGGCGAGGCATCGTCAAGGATGATGCATTCAAATTCGGTCAGGGTCTGGGTCTGAATGCTGCGCAGGCAACGGCCAAGCACCTCTTCGGTGCCATAGACCGGGACCAGAAAGCTGATCTTGGGCACGACCGAGTCTTCATCATGCCGCAAAACGCGCGCCCAGTGATCTTGCCAAAGTTCATCGGCCTGGGCCAGCGCCTTGGGCAGTTTGGCCCGGGTCGAGGTAATGCGCCCCCTGTCCGCTATTTCGCCGATCAGGTCGCGCCAAATCGACACCACTGTCGCCATGTTGAAGTCGCGCTGAACCAGATCGCGGGCCGATGCCCCCATCCGGCGCTGCAAGGCCTGGTCGTCGATCAGGGTGGTCAGGGCATCGCCAAAGGCATCGCAATCGCCGTACGGCACAAGAAAGCCAGTCTCGCCATGGACAAGCTGATCCTGAAGTCCGGGCATGTCGAAGGCGACCTGCGGGATGGCGTGCAGGGCGGCCTCAAGCAGGACCATGGGCTGGCCCTCGATCTCGGACGTCAGGGCAAGGACAGAGGAGCGGTCGAAATACTGGTCGACAAACCGGGTGCGGCCCGGCGTTTCGACGGCGATATCGCCAAGACCGGCGGCCAGGCGGTAATAATGGTCCTGCAGCCAGTCATAATCCCCCAGAACCGTCAGTTCCGCGTCACCGTCCCGGGCGCGGACCCTGGCAAAGACCTGATACATCAGGTCCAGCCGCTTGGCCTTTTTGCGGAAATGCGACACGGTCAGGATGCGGCGCGACGCAGGATCGCAGCGGCGAGAGGTCAGGGCGGGCAGGGGGTTTTGCACCTTGCGGACATTGTCCAGCCTTTGGGAAAAATACTGGAACGTGTCCTGGTTCAGCACGGTGACGGCGGCGAATTTGCGGTAGTGTTCGTAGCGGTCTTCAAACCACTTTTCATAGCCCGGCTTGGTGTCGCGCGCCGATTGGAACAGCGGATAGTGATAGGCATTATGCTCGGTCAGCACGATCTTGACCCCGGCGTCGGCAATTTCGGACATCAGCCGGACATGGGCCTGATCCCAATGGAAATGATCCAGGATCAGATCAAGCTTCAACGTCTCGACCGCCGCCATGATGCCCGTGCGGCTAAGTTCGATGCCATGGATCTGAACGCCGGGCACCGCGTAATGCTGCTGAGCACCGTCGCGCACCAGGATATGAACCTTGAAATCAGCGGCCAAAGCCTGGGCCAGCACGGCCACGACCCGTTCGGCACCACCAGAGGTGAGGCTTGGAATGATGAAGCCGATTGTCGAGAATGCCGCCAAGGCTTGCCTCTGCTTGGTTTCAACCCAATGGTTTCGCTTAGCCTTGGCTGGAAGGAAGAGCAATGAAAACCATGGGTCCAGGGCGATTTCGCGTCTTTCTTTCTGATGGCGCGTTGATTAAACCTAGGGTAGAGCAACAGGATTGCACTGGTGCCGATCAGGTCCCACGGTCCAGTGAGACGATCGCGCCAGGCTGGACACAGGACGGCATCAGGGTGAAGCGGCCAAACCAGACTTATGACTTGGCTCAGGTGCTGGCTGCGCTGGCAAGTGGCCGTGCGGCCACCGTCGCGGCGGCGCTTGGGTCGGCCCTGGCCCCGCGCGGCGAGATCCTCGCGGCGCTGCTGGCTTCCCCGGATGACCGCGTGGTGGCCAGGGTCTTTGACTTGGCCTGGCAGCATATCGGCCCCCGGATGCCGGACGACCGGATGCATCTGTTGCGCTGGTATCTCAGCACGGAATACACGACGGCCCTGCCCCGGCGCAAGGCGACCCATCTGGCCCTGATGACCAGGGTGATCACCGCCGAAGCCCTGCCAAAAACCGAAACGGGCTGCGACCTTGGCTGTGTGGCCGCGCGTTTTGCGTTTGAAATCGACGGGCCGTTGACGCTGCGCGGCGCGGCCATCCGCCTGTTGCACCGGCTGGAGGCGCAATGGTCGGATCATCCGCCACGCGACACGATGCTGTTTGCGGCCATCCATGCCGTCGATCTGGGCCTGTTGCGGCGTCTGGTCGACCGCTGGCCTGACACGCCGCAATCCGCACAGATGCAGCGCGGCTTTGACTGGTCTGTAGCACTTTTGGCGGAATTTGGCGGGATCGACCCCTGGATGGAAGGCGTGATCGAAGGGCGCTACCGCATGGACCCGAAAAGCCCGGTCGCTGCCCAGCGCATGACCCAGCTTGGCCAGCATCGCGGGCAAAGCTTTGCCAGCCTGGCGCCCGTGTTGCGGGGCATCAGACGGCGCAAGGACGACAGCAATCTGCAGCCCGCGCTGCAATACGGCTATTGGCACGCGCGGAACGAAAACCTGGAAGGCGAGATCGAATATTTCGCAAAGGCCCTGAAACGCCTTGATCCAAAATGGTCCGGCACGGAGGGCACCGGGCTGGCGGCGCGGGCCGGCGGGACGGGTTCGCCGCCCATGGCCGGAACGCTGGCAGATCTTTCTGCCGGGGCGCTTGCCCTGATCGCCACCGAGCCGCGCCTTGGTGGACCGGTATGCCCATCTGAACTGGCCGTGCAGTTTGACGCTTTGGCAATGGCGATGGATCGCGCGGCCTGGCCCGAAACCTGGCAAGTGCAGGATGCGCTGAACGTGGCCCAGCGTCTGATCCAGATCGACAAGGCCGAGTTTGCCTGGATCGTGCATTTCACCGACACGCCCCATGCGCAGGGCCAACCCGCCTATGGCACGGTCGATCTGCAGTTCTACCCTGTGCTGCACAGGGGCGTGCTGCAAGTGACCGCCGCTTTGTGCCAGGCGGGGTTGGAGCGGTTCTTGATCGGCAAGGCCGCGATCAGCCACGGCCCGGTGGCGCGGCTTTTGCAGCTTTGCACCCACGCCTGTCTTGAGCTTGACCAGGTGGACCGCGCCCGCACCTGGCTGGACCGCTTTGACGCTTTGGGCCTTTTTGGCGATCTGGTGGCGATCCTGCGCGACAATCGCCACATGCAAGTGGGCGATGTGGCGCGGGCTGCCGCGACCACGCCCGCCAGCCGCGACGGCAGTCTTGTGCTGCCGTTTCATCCCCGTGCCCGCTGGTCCAAGGCCGAGCGCATCTCTTGGACTAAGGTCGCCCGCGATGCCCGGATCAAGGGCGTTTTTGATCTGATCTGGCCCGACGGGACCCGCCAAAAGGTAGATCACAGCGCGCCGCAGGGTATGATTGCCACGGCAAGGGTCCCCGGTCTGCGGCTGGTGTCCGAAGACATGCTGATCGGGCCGGGCGGGCATGTGCTGCGGCCGAACACCTATCACACCAGCGCCGAATACCCCTGGACCAGCGCCGTGGTCGTGGCGTCACAAAAGCGCGCCTTGCGGCTGCGGCCTACGTCCACGGCCGAATGCGACACCCCGGTTCTGGTGCTGGAGGCGTTCGAGGCCCTGCGCTGGAAGAATTATTACCACTGGATGATCCCGATTCTGAGCCGGATTGCCCTGGCCCGGACGCTGGGCCTGTTGGACAACCGCCGTCTTGTCGTGCCCGAAGGGTTGAGCCGCTGGATGGCGGAAACCTTGACCCTGCTTGGCCTTGGCACGGACAGGCTGATCATTGTACCGGTCGGCCAGGACATCCGCTTTGCTGATGCTGTGCTGATGTCCTCGATCGAGCATGTCTCGGCGGCGGGTGTGCAGGCGCTGCGGCATCTTTTGTTGCCAAAGCCGAAGGCGCAGCCAGTGGGCAAGGGGCGCGCCCTGTTCCTGTCGCGCCGCACACAGCATCTGCGCAAGTTGCAAAACGAGATCGACATCGAAGATCTGGCGCAAGAGATGGGGTTCACGCTGATTTCGCCACAGGATCATACCGTGGCCGAGCAGGTTCAGCTGTTCAGCGAGGCCCGCGCCATTGCCTCGGTCGAAGGGGCGGCGCTGACCAACACCCTGTTCTGCCCGCCCGGAACCCGCGTGCTGGCAATGCTGTGCGAGAATGACATGATGCCGATCTACAACGATCTGTCGCTGGTGCTGGGCCATCACCATCGCAAGCTGGCCGGGCGGGGCGTGGTCGAAGGCGGCACGTCCAACCGCTTTCAACCGGCCTTCCGGATCGACCCCGCATTGGTGCGCCAATCCTTGGAATGGGTCTTGAACGGCGTGGCCCAAGACGCGCAAGAGGAGGCCCCATGACCCTGCCCCCCCATGGCAAACTGGTGCCGCAAGCGCATTACCGGGCGCATTACGACCCGCTGAGCGGGTTTGAAAGCATCTGCTCGCTGGCCCGCCAGCGCCGCAACCTGGAATTCCTGCAGGCCGTCCGGCCCCGGCACATTCTGGAGGTGGGCTGCGGTTCGATGATCCTGGCCGCGATGGCGGCGCCTTTGGATCTGAATTTCGACAGCTGGACCATTGTCGAGCCGGAGCCCGATTTCGTGGCGGCGGCGCGGGCGGCCACAGCGGGCGATGCCCGTTTCACCCTGCGCAGCGCCTATCTGGAGGGGGATGCCGCATGGCTGGCGAACCATGCCCCGGCGGGATTTGATGCCGTGCTGATCGCGGGCCTTTTGCATGAAACCGCGACACCGGACATTCTGCTGGCCACGGCGTTTGATCTGACGGCACCGGGGGGCCGGATTCTGGCCAGCGTGCCCAATGCCGGGTCGTTCCACCGTTTGCTGGCCGTGGAAGCCGGGATGATCCCGTCGCCGGATACGCTGAGCGCAAGGGATCACGCCTTGGGCCATCCGGTGGTCTTTGATGCGCCCGGCCTTGCCGCCTTGATGACCCGCGCCGGTCTGACGGATGTGGCACTGGACGGCTATCTGTTCAAACCCTTTACCAACGCGCAGATGGAACTGGTGCTGGCAGATGCGTCCACCGATCTGGTTGATGCGCTGATCCGTTTTGGCCGCCAATTTCCGGATCAAGCCGCCGAAATCTGTGCCATAGGGCGCAAGCCGCGTTGAACTTGGGTTGCCCAAAGGGCTAGACTGCCCGAACCGGCTTTGTGCCCGGCCAAGGAGCGACATGGACAGACCGGCCGCAGAGCCAACAGATTTGGACAGGGCCTATGGGCGGCATCTGGCACAGTTGCGCGCCGACAGCCTGGCCGGGCGGCAGCGGCTGGCGCCAGATGGGCTGTGGCTGGCCATCACCGAGAACTGCAATTTCAAATGCATCGGCTGTTACCGCGAGGGCATGTTCAAGAAGACCTATGTCTCGGTCGCGGATGTCTGCAAGATGCTGGCCGACAGTTCGGGCCATGAATATCAGTATATCTCGCTGACTTATGGCGAGGCTTTCCTGCATCCCGAATTCTGCGACATCATCGAAGCCTGCCGGGCGGCCCATCCCAATGCGGTGATCGATGTGATCTCGAACGGGTCGATCCCGCCCAAGGGCCGGTTTCGCAAGGCCGTGTCGATGATCGACAAGATGGGCCTTTCGATCGACGGGGCCTGTGCCGAAACCTTTGAAAGCATCCGGCGCGGCGGCAACTTTGACCGTTTCATCGAAAACACCCGCGAGATCTGCGCGATCCGGGCCGAGACGGGCTATCCCAAGGACCTTGGCTTTTCCTTTACCGCCATCACGCGCAACATCGCCGAATTGCCCGATGTCGTGCGCATTGCGGCTGATCTGGGCGTGCCGATGATCTATGCCCAGCCGATGGAGATGAACGACCCCGAGATTCTGGCCCGGACCGGTGAATTTCACCTGTCGCACATGCCCATCGAAGATGTCTACCGCATTACCGACCAGGCCCGTGCCGTCGGCAAGGCGTTGGGCGTGCGGGTCGATCTTGCGGGCTACATGACCCGCCCGGCTGCGGATGCAGTCGCCATCGATGCGCCCGCCGAACCCACGCCCGCGGAAATCGCGCAGGATGTGCGGCTGTGCCAATATCCCTATCTCAAGCCGTTTCAATACACCCGCTCGGGCGACCGTTTTCGCGTGCTGCCCTGCTGTTACATGCTGGAAAACACCGGGGACGAAATGGCTGCGCGCTATGGCATGGATTACGAAACACCGCCACCGGTGAGCGAGTTTTACAACTCGCCCGAATTCTGGCGATTTCGCACCGATCTGGCCGAGGGGCGTGCGGGTGACCTGTGCGGCCCCTGCCTGCAGGCCCGCACCTATCCCTGGCGGCCGAAATGACGACGGCCGCACCAAAGGTGCAAAGCCTGTCCGAGATTGTGGCAGAGGAACAGGATATCACGGGCCGGATCGTCGTGCTGGATTGCGCAGCCCAACTGCCCTTTGCGGTGAAGCGGGTCTATTGGATCCATGGCATGGCGCAGGACGAGCGGCGTGGCGGACATGCCCATCGCGCCCTGACCCAGGCCGTGGTTGCCGTGACAGGGCGGATCAGTTTCGAGCTGGATGATGGTGTGCACCGCACGACCCATCTTTTGCAGCGGCCCAACGAATATCTGATCGTGCCGCCGGGAAACTGGCGGGATTTCACCGCGTTGGAGCCGGGTGCGACGCTGCTGGTCCTGGCCTCGGCCCCCTATGACGAGGCCGACTATATCCGCGACTACGACGATTTCCTGAAATTCCGCAGCGGGGCCTAGCCGGGACCATGCAGCCAGGCACATCCTTTCAAGCCATCCCCTACAGCGCCGAAATGGCCACGGAATGGGATCTGGTCGTCGCGGCAGCCCATGGCGGCACGGTGCTGCACGCGCGCCGCTTTCTGGACTACCACGGCACCCGATTTCGCGACCTGAGCCTTGTCGCAAGGGCCCCCGGCACGACAGAGATTGCCATGGTCTTTCCGCTGGCGGCAGACCTCAAAGACCTAGAACTGGTCGTGTCGCATCCGGGCAGCAGCTTTGGTGGCATCGTCAGCCTGTCGCGCGAACCAATGGATCAGCGTGCCTTTCTGTCGGCCTCGGCGGTCTGGCTGCGCGATCAGGGGTTTCGCAAGCTGCTTTATCACATGACGCCCCCCCCCTTGCTGCGCCAACCCGACGATGGATTGCTGCCGCGCCTGATCCGCCTGGGACGTGTGGTGCAACTGGATCTGTGGTCGGTGCTGACGCTGGGCGGCGATCTGAAGAAGCGGGCCTTTTGGCGGACCGAGATCCGCAAGGCCGAACGCAAGGGGCTAAGGGCCGATCCGGTCACGACGCCCGCCGACTGGGCCGCGCTGCACACGGTGGTCTCGGCCCGGCTGGCGCAGAAATATGGCCGCACCATCGTGCATTCGGTGGCCGAACTGATCGAGCTGAACACAAGGCTTGGCCCGCAGAGCCGGGGTCTGTTGATCCGCGCCGCCTCGGGCGAGGTGTTGGCGGGAATGTGGTTCATCGACTATGGCACGGGCACGTTGCACAACCAGTATATCGGCGCCACGGATCAGGGATTGGCGCTGCGCGCCTCGACCTTTGGGCTGTCGGTCGCGCTGGAACATGCCTGTGCGGAAGGGTTTCGCCTGTTCTCGTTTGGCCGCAGCACGCTGGAGGACGGGTTTACCGAAAACCACGACCTTCTGCGGTTCAAATCGCGCTTCGGGGCCGGGCTGGCCAGTCAGTTCCACATTGAAGTGCCGCTTGATCTGTTGGCGGAAAGCGGGATCTGAGGGCCATGCAAACCGCCATTCCCTTTTACGACCTGGCCGCCGAACATGCCGCACTGCGCCCGGCGCTGGATGCGGCCTATGCCCGGGTCATGGCGGCGGGGCAGTGGATATTGGGGCCCGAGCTGGCGGCTTTCGAGGCGGAGTTTGCCGCGCTGTGTCAGACATCCCATGCTTTGGGTGTGGGCAACGGGCTGGATGCGCTGACCCTGGCCTTGCGCGCCCTGAATATCGGGCCGGGGGATGAGGTCGTGGTGCCCGCCCATACCTTTGTCGCCACATGGCTAGCGGTCATGGCGGTCGGGGCCACGCCGGTGCCCTGCGAGCCGGCAAGGGGCAGCTACAACATCAGTGCCGGAATGGTGGCACCCTTGATCACGTGGCGGACCCGGGCGGTGATTGCCGTGCATCTGTATGGCCACCCGTCTGACCCTGTGGGCCTTGCTGCCCTGTGCGCTGAACGTGGTTTGGCGCTGATCGAGGATGCGGCTCAGGCGCATGGCGCCAGCAGTCAGGGGCGGGTTGTGGGCAGTTTCGGGCGGATCGGGTGTTTCAGCTTTTACCCGACCAAGAACCTGGGCGCGCTGGGCGACGGGGGGGCGGTCGTCACCTCGGACCCTGCCTTGGCCGAGCGGCTTGCCCTGTTGCGGAACTATGGTGCGCGGGAGAAATACTTTACCGACATGATCGGCACCAACAGCCGGTTGGACGAGCTGCAGGCGGCCTTTCTGCGCGCCAAGCTGGCGAATATCGCCGCCATGACCGCCGCCCGCCGCAGTGTCGCCGCGCGGTATCTGCAGGGGCTGGCGAACCTGCCCGGCTTGCACCTGCCCACCACGCCCGAAGGGGACCAGCCGGTGTGGCATCTGTTCGTGGTCCGCTGCACCCGCCGCGACACCTTGCGGGCCCATCTGGCGGATGCGGGGATTGCCACGGCGTTGCACTATCCCCGGCCGGTCTATCGCAACCCGCCCTTCGCGGCCTTCGCCCCCAAGGGCGAGACGACCAGCGACCTTCTGGCGCGCGAGGTGCTGAGCCTGCCCTTCTGGCCCAGCCTGACCGAGGACCAAAGCGAGAGGATCTGTGCCGAAATCCGAAAGTTTTGCCTGATCTGAAGCCGTGAAAACAGGCAGTGTCAAAGTTTTTGACATCGTGTTTTTTCCTGTATTCCCAGGACTTTAACAATTTCTGTTAAAGCGGGATGAATTTGCATGGAATCGAAAAACGCTGCCTCTCGCATTCGCTCGAACGCGCATTTCGATGAGTTTGTTTCCATGAAACCTCATCCCG
>JAYSWK010000424.1:0-25669 GCA_043718085.1 Rhodobacterales bacterium | reverse complement strand
CGCTGCCCATGGCGCTGTTGCGCGCGCGTGAGGCGGTGATGAGCCATTTCCGCCCCATGCTGGACCAACATGGGGTAAACGAACAGCAGTGGCGCGTGATCCGGGTGCTGGCCGAACAGGGCCAGCTCGATGCCTCGGAAGTGGCCGAACGGGCCAATATCTTGGCCCCCTCGCTGACGCGGATGATCAAGGCCATGTCAGAACGCGGGCTGATCACGGCGGCGCGGGATACGCGCGACGGGCGGCGCGTCAAACTGTCGATCGCCCCGGCAGGCACGGCGCTGTTGCGCGCCGTGATGCCTGAACAGATGCGGATCTATGCCGCCCTCGAAGCCCGCTTTGGCCGCGAACGGGTATCCGACCTTCTGACCCTGCTCGAGGACCTGGGCGCGCTCAAGGCCTAAACCGGAAGTCCCGCGCCATCCTTCACCCGGTCCATCACGATCTGGCTTTGCACCCGCGCCACGGCCGGATGCGGCAATAGCCGCGCCTGGATCAACTGGTTCAGCGCCGCCAGATCGGCGCACCACACCGACAACAGATAATCCGCCTCGCCGGTCATGGTGAAGCAATCGCTGACCTCGGGCAAAGTGGTGATCAGCCGGGCAAAGCTTTGCGCCGCCTCGGCACTGTGGGCCGCCATCTGGACCTGGACAAAGGCCTGGACCGTCAATCCGATCTTGGCCGGGTCCAGCCGGGCGGCATAACCCCGGATCACCCGCGCTTCCTCCAGCCGCTGACGGCGACGCGCGGCCTGACTGGCCGACAGGCCAAGTTTTTCGCCCAGATCCTGCGCCGTCTGCATCGGATCGCGTTGCAATTCGGCCAAAAGCCGGGAATCGGTCGGGTCAATCATGCGGGATTCTCGCACAGTTTGGTGGTAATACGTAGATCCATAGCGGTCATGACCGAAAAGTCCATCAATTTTGCGCGCAACCCGCAGGCAAGTTGCGGTATCCTTCCGTAAAGACTTGAACAGGAGCTTTCATGGGTCCCTTTCCGCACTCCGCCCCCCGCACCGTCATCTCGGCGGAAAATCCCGCTGGCACCGATGGGTTCGAATTCGTCGAATTCGCCCATCCAGAGCCCCAGGTGCTGCGCGACGCCTTTGCGCGCATGGGCTATGGGCTGACCGCCCGCCACAGCAGCCGCGATATCGAACTGTGGCAGCAGGGCGACATCACCTATGTGCTGAACAACGCGGCCGGCAGCCATGCGATGCAGTTCGTGGCCGAACACGGGCCCTGCGCGCCCTCGATGTGCTGGCGCGTCACCGATGCCGCCCATGCCTATGCCCATGCCATTGCCAGGGGGGCCACGCCGTTCACCGGGGACAAAGTGCTGGATCTGCCCGCCATTCTGGGCATCGGCGGGTCGCTGATCTATTTCACCGACCGCTATGGCGATGCCAACCCTTATGACGGCGCCTTCGATTGGCTGGCCGCCCCCAAGCCCGCCGGGGTCGGGTTCCACTACCTCGACCACCTGACCCATAACGTCCACAAGGGCAATATGAACAAATGGTTTGAATTTTACGAACATCTGTTCAATTTTCGCCAGATCCGCTTTTTCGACATCGAAGGCAAGTTCAGCGGCCTGTTCAGCCGCGCCCTGACCTCGCCCTGCGGCCGCATCCGCATTCCGATCAACGAGGACCGTGGCGAGACCGGGCAGATCGTGGAATATCTGAGGCGTTACAACGGCGAAGGCATCCAGCACATCGCCGTCGGGGCCGAGGATATCTATGCGGCGGTTGACGAGATTGCGGCGCGCGGCGTCAAATTCATGCCCAAACCCCCCATGGCCTATTATGATCTGTCCAGGACACGGGTCGCGAACCACCAGGAGCCCATCGCGCGGCTGGCACAGCACGGCATCCTGATTGACGGCGAAGGGGTGATGGGTGGCGGCGAAACGCGGATCCTGCTGCAGATCTTTTCGAAAACCGTGGTCGGGCCGATCTTCTTTGAATTCATCCAGCGCAAGGGCGATGACGGCTTTGGCGAAGGCAATTTCCGCGCGCTGTTCGAAAGCATCGAACAGGATCAGATCGATCGCGGCGTGCTGAAAGCATCGTGACCAGGATGGGCAAACCGCTGTTTTCGTACCGAAACCAGCGAACTGCCCATCCTACGGGGGCCTTTTCGTAGGATGGGCGATCCGCCCATCACGGTCACGCCCGTGCCAGGGCAAGGGCCTGGGCCAGCACCTCGCCGTGGCCCAGATGGTTCATCAGGATCAGGATCAACCTTGCGTTCAGCGCGGCACTTTCCGCCTCGCTCAGCCCCTTGTGGGCGCCAAGCAATGCGGCATAGCTGGCGTCGGGATCAGGCAGGTTCGGCGTGGTTATCAGCATGGGTCAATCCTGCCAGATGGCGCTTAGGGCTTGGATGATCGTGTCCGGCGCGGCGTTAAGCCAGCGGGCGGCCACGACCTGATCCGGGCGGATCAGGTACAGGGCCGCACCCGCCGCGCCAAGATACCGCGCCGTCACCTCGGGTGTCGTGGCAAGGGTCAGAACGGCCAGGCCCGGCACGTCCGGGGCCGCTTGGCCGATCGCCAAAAGCACCGGGACACCGCCCAACTGGTCGATCAGCCAGCCCTGCGGCACGGGCGCATCCGGCGCAACGGCGCCCGGTTTGCTGTCGCGCGGCAGGTCCGGCGCATCCGGGGCCGCCAGCGGATAGGTGCAGGGCCGCGACAGCCGTCCGGAATTGACCAGCGGCCGGGCAAAGGGCGCGCGGGCGGCCAGATGCAGCACGGCATCACGAAACAGCCGCTCCGCCCCCGGCGCGGGCGACATGAACCGCGTGGTGCGCGAGGAGTTGAGCAGGTTCTCGTCCGCGCCGTGCTGGCGCTCGCGGTCATAGGCGTTCAGGGTCCGGGCATCGCCCCCCTTGACCACCGCCGCCAACCGCCAGCCCAAAGCATCGACATCCTGCAACCCGCCATTGCCTCCCCGCGCGCCGAAGGGCGAGACGACATGGGCAGAATCGCCGCAAAAGATCACATGGTCGTGGACGAACCGCGCCAGACGGCGGCATTGGAACGTATAGACCGACACCCAATCCACGGTGAAATCATTGTGGCCCAGGGCCCTTGCGATCCGCGGCACCACGCGGTCCATCTGACGCTCGGCCTCTGGGTCGGCATCCCAGCCCAGTTGCAGATCGATGCGGTAGCCATTGTCGGCCTGTTTGTGCAACAGCGCCGTCTGACCGGGATGAAACCCTGGTTCAAACCAGAAGCGGCGTTCGGCGGGAAAATCGGACAGCATGGTGATGTCGGCGATCAGAAAGCGTTCCTCGAACAACTCGCCGTCGAAATCCAGCCCCATCATCGTGCGGGTATCGCTGCGCGCCCCGTCGCAGGCGACCAGATACTCTGCCTGCAAGGCATAGCTGCCATCCGGGGTTTCAACCGTCAGCGCCACATGATCCGTCTGGGAAATACCAGTGACCTTGTTCTTCCACCGCAAATCAATCAGCCCTGGAAATTCCATAGCGCGGCTGACCAGATACTCCTCGACATAATATTGCTGCAGGTTCACGAAAGCGGGCCTTTTGTGGCCAGCCTCGGGTTGCAGGTCGAAATTCCAGATCTCCGCCTCGCGGTGCAAGGTGCGACCGACCTTCCAGATCACCCCCTTGTCGACGCATTTCTGCCCCACGCCCAACCGGTCCAGAATCTCCAGACTGCGCTTGGACCAGCAGATCGCGCGCGAGCCGACCGAGACGACATTGTTGTCATCCAGCACGACCGATGGAACACCGTACCCAGCCAGGTCAATGGCCAGCGCCAGACCGATGGGGCCCGCGCCGATGATCACGACCTTGTGGTGCGCCTCGGGCGAAGTCAGGCCGGGGGGCGACGTGTAATCAAAGGGGCGATAGTCGTAAGCCATTGTCAGCCCTGCAATTCCGCCCACATCCGCAGATCGCGCGCGGCGGTCCAGATGCGGGGTGTGTCGATGCCGCGCGCCTCGTCATAGGCGCGGGTCACGTTGAAGGGCAGGCAATGTTCATAGATCGCATAGTCCTTGAACTTGGGGTCGCAGGCGGCGCGCACCGCGTCCCAGGCCTCCTTCAGCGACCCGCCCCGGGCCGCCACGCGGGCGGCGGGGGCATAGGTCGAGGCCACGAAATCGCGGGTGCGGTCCAGTGCGGCATTCACGGCCCTGCGCCCGATCACCGCATCGCCGCGACCCGGCGCAATGGCGTCTAGATCAAAGTCCCGGACCCTTTCCAGCGTCGCGGGCCAGTCATCGAAATGCCCATCGCCGCAATAGCAGGCCGAATGCGCCTCGACGATATCGCCGGTGAACATGACATTCGCATCGGGCACATGGACCACGATGTCGCCCGCCGTATGGGCGCGGCCCGGATGCATGAGATCGACCCGCCGCTTGCCCAGATAGACGGTCATGCGGTCAGTGAAGGTGGTGGTGGGCCAGGTCAGGCCGGGAATGCTTTCATGGCCCTGAAACAGCCGGGGAAAGCGTTGAAACTCGCTGTCCCAGTCCTCTTGGCCCCGTTCGACCACCATGGCGCGGCAACGTTCGCCCATGATGACCTCGCGCGCGCCAAACGCACTGGCCCCCAGAACCCGGACCGCGTGGTAATGGGTCAGCACGACATGGGTGATCGGCTTGTCGGTGACCGACCGCACACAGTCGATCACCTTCTGCGCCAGCCGCGGGGTCGCTTGCGCCTCGACCACCATCACGCTGTCGTCGCCGATGATCACCCCGGAATTGGGGTCCCCCTCGGCGGTAAAGGCGTAAAGGCCGGGGCCGATTTCGGTAAAGCTGATCTTCTTGTCGGCAAGATCGCCCTGGGATGCAAAGGCCTTGGCCATGGTTCAGTCTCTCCTGTAAGGGTCGGCCAGCGCCGGGATCACCTGGCCCGTGCAGGCGCCAAACCCGATGCGATAACCGTCGCCCTGGGCTGCACCCCGCAGGGTCAGCGTGTCATTGTCCTGAACGAAGCTGCGCGTGCCGCCATCGACGGCAAAGGGCTCTTTCCCGCCCCAACTCAGCTCCATCAGGCTGCCCCGGCCGGCCTTGTCCGACCCCGAGATTGTGCCCGAACCCAACAGATCGCCGACCGACATGGCGCAGCCGCAGCTCGTGTGATGCGCCAGTTGCTGGGCGGCGGAATAGTAAAGTTCGCGCGATGTGGTCCGCGCGATCACCGTCTCGGCCCCGCCGTCCGGCGTCAGCGCCACCTCAAGGGCGATGTCGTAAAGCATCGGCCCCGGTTCGGCCAGATAGGGCAACAACGCCACCTCGCGCGGCTGCCCCGTGGCGCGGAACGGCTCCAGTGCCGCGCGCGTCACGATCCACGGGCTGATCGTGGTCGCCGTGGCCTTGGCCTGAAACGGGCCCAGCGGCTGGTATTCCCAGGCCTGAATGTCGCGCGCCGACCAGTCGTTCAAAAGGACATAGCCAAAGATCATCGCATCGGCCTCGGCCACCGTCACCGGCCCGTCCGACGCCACCCCAACCACCGCGCCCAATTCCAGCTCGATGTCGAACCGGCGCGAGGGGGCAAAGATCGGCGCGTCAAACTCGGGGCTTTTCAACTGACCCCAGGGACGGCGCACCGGCGTGCCCGACACCACAACCGACGAGGCGCGGCCATTGTAGCCGATGGGAATGTGCAACCAGTTGGGCGGCAGGGCATTTTCGGCCCCGCGCATCATGGTACCGACATTGGTGGCATGGTGGCGGCCCGCGTAGAAATCGGTGTATTCGGCCACGACAAAGGGCATGTGCAGCACCACGTCCGCCATGGGCACCAGATGATCCTCGACCAGAAAGCGTTTGCTGGAACCGTCGCGCAACAGCCCGGTGACCTGCGCGCGCAGATCGGCCCAAAGCGCCGGCCCCGCCTCCATCACATCATTCCAATAGGGCGCGTCCAGCACAGGCCCGCCCAGTGACAAGATCCCCTCCGCCTCCAGCGCCGCCACATCCAGCACAAAGGTGCCGATGGCCATGCCGCAGCGCGCCGCCCCCCCGCCGACCGAAAACACCCCGCAGGGCAGATTGTTCAGCGGAAATTCGGCCCCGGCGCGGTTGGCGCTTTCGACCCAGGATTTCATCAACGCCATCGGCTATCCAATCATCTGTCCAGAAATATCCCGGGGGGTCCGGGGGGCTGGCCCCCGGCCTGCTTCAGCCGGGCCTACTTCACCCCCGGCGTGCCGTCGAACTTCTTCTCCAGGCTCGACCAACAATCGACATAGTCATCCTGCAACGGGGCCTCGCGGGCGGCAAAGGCCGTCAGGTGCTGCGGGAACCGGGTTTCGAACATGAACTGCATCGTGTCGCGCTGCTTGACCGGCCCCAGCGCCGCGTTGGATGCGCCTTCAAAGGCGCCCCGATCCGGCCCATGCGGCAGCATCATGTTGTGCAAGGACATGCCGCCCGGCACAAAACCCTTGGGCTTGGCGTCATAGATGCCATGGATGTTGCCCATCAGTTCGGACATGATGTTCTTGTGATACCACGGCGGGCGGAACGTGTGTTCCGCCACCATCCAGCGGTCGCGAAACAGCACAAAGTCGATATTCGCCGTCCCCTCGACCCCCGAAGGCGCGGTCAGCACGGTAAAGATCGACGGGTCGGGGTGATCAAACAGCACTGCGCCCACCGGGCAATAGGTGTTCAGATCGTATTTGCACGGCGCATAATTGCCGTGCCAGGCCACCACATCCAAAGGCGAATGGCCGATCCGGCTTTCGTGAAACTGCCCGCACCACTTGATCGTGACACTCGAGGGCACCTCGCGGTCCTCGAAGGCCGCGACGGGCGTCTTGAAATCGCGCGAATTGGCCAGACAATTGGCCCCGATCGGGCCGCGTCCGGGCAGTTGGAACTTCTGCCCGTAATTCTCGCAGACAAATCCCCGCGCCGGACCCTCGACCACCTCGACCCGGTAGACCAGGCCGCGCGGCAGGATGGCAATTTCCTGCGGGGCCAGGTCGATCACGCCCAGTTCCGTGCAAAACCGCAGCCGGCCATCTTGTGGCACGACCAGCATTTCGCTGTCGGCTGAATAGAAATACGCATCCACCATGCTTTGCGTCACCAGATAGACATGGGCGGCCATGCCGACCTGGGTGTTGACATCCCCCGCCGTCGTCATGGTCCGCATCCCCGTCAGCCAGGTCAAAGCCGCGCCCGCATGGGGTACCGGGTCCCAGCGGTATTGGCCCAGGCTGATCACATCCGGGTCGACATGCGGCGCCGATTTCCAATAGGGCAGGGCCAGTTTGGTGAACCGCCCGGTATGCTTGACCGAAGGGCGGATGCGGTAACACCAGGTTCGTTCGTTCTGATGGCTGGGTGCCGTGAAAGCCGTGCCCGACAGCTGCTCGCCATATAGACCATAGGCGCATTTTTGCGGGCTGTTCTGGCCCTGCGGCAAGGCGCCCGGCAGGGCCTCGGTTTCAAAGTCATTGCCAAAACCGGGCATATAGAACGGCGTTGTTCCTGCGGTCTGCGTGCCAGAGATCAGGGGAAACTGGGCGGTCATGACGGGCTCCCTTTCGGATCGTTGCAATTGTAACTGTTGCGATTGAAACAATCAAGCCCTAGGATGCGACTTGGGGGTATCATGCGCCAGAATTTCGACCTGAATCAGTTCCTGCCCTACCTTCTGAACCAGGCGGCCGAGGTGACCAGCGCCGAATTCCAGGGCAGCTACCGCGACCACGGGCTTAGCCGCACCGAATGGCGCGTCATGGCTAATCTGGGCGCGCGTCACCACCTGACCGCCGCCGACATCTGCCGGATGACCTTCACCGACAAGACCAAGGTTTCGCGCGCCGTGCAGGGGCTGGCGGCGGCGGGCCTATTGCGGCGCAGCCGGGTCGATGGCGACCGGCGGCGCGAAAGCCTGTCCCTGACCGATGCGGGACGCATCCTGTGCCGACAGATCGAACACAGCGCGCTTGATTTCGACGCCGCCCTGCGCGCGGCACTTGGCCCCGACAAGGCCGCGGCGCTGGCCCTTTGCCTGCGTGCTCTGATCGACAGGGGTCAGGGCAAATAGCGCGCGATCATGCGGCGTGCCACGGTCAGATAGCGCGCGGCCTTGGGCGCCATGCCCGGCTCATCGGCGCGGGGGGCGATCCAGCCCAGATAGGTCAGGCTGCGCAGCACGATGAACAGGCCAAGCTGTGTCAGGTCCGGCACGGCGCGCCGCGTGGCATAGCCCGCCAGCAGCGCCGCCTGCAAATCGTCGAAATCCGGCTCGTCCAGCGCCTTGTACAACGTGGTGGCCAGGTCAAACAGCCGAAAGCCAAACCCCATGTCGTCAAAGTCGATGAAATGCACATCCGACCCGTTCACCAGCACGTTTTCGTTGACCAGATCGGCATGGATCAAGCCGAAATCCATGCCCCCCGCCCCGTCCAGCACCTGACGCGCCCGGTCCCGCACCCGGGTCAGCAGCGCGCGATCGGCTGGATCACCCTGATCCCAGAACCCGCCCCAAAAGGGCGCATCCCCCAGCAGCCCGTCGCGGTCCCAGCGCGGCCGGGTAAAGCCGGCGGGCGGGGTCCAGGCATCGGCCAGGGCATGCAGCCGCGCCATCTGTGCCCCGATGGCCGCGAAAAGCGCCGCCCGATCCCGGCCCGCCAAGGCCAGTGGCTGACCTGACCTTCCCATCGGCTGGCCTGGCAGCCACGACAAAAGGCTGGCGTGACGCCCGCCGAGCGGCACCATCAAGCCACCCGTGGCGCAGGCCATCGGGCGCGGCACCAGCATACCGTGCCCAGCCAGCATCGCCATCACATCCAGCTCGGATTGCAGGGCGGCGGGCGTGTGATAGCCCACGCGGTGCAGCCGCAAGGCATGGGGCCCCTGCGTGGTATCGACCCGAAACACCGCATTCTCGCGCTGCATGAACAGCTGTGGCGCCCCGGTGATCTGCGGCCAGTGGCGCGCGGCCTCAGCGGCAAGGTCGGAAAGCGGGCTCATATCTGGGTTAATACCCGGTCCAGCGTCTCGACCACCAGATCCGCCTCGGCCGGGCCAAATTGCATCGGCGGGCGGATCTTCAGCACGTTGTAATGGATGCCGTTTGCCCCCATCAGGATGCCCGCGTCCCGCATCGCATTGACGACGCGGTCGGCCAGCGCCCGGTCGGGCGACTTGGCCCCGCGCGCATGGACCAGCTCCACCCCGATCGCCAGCCCCGATCCGCGCACGTCGCCGATCACCGCGTGACGTTTGGCCATCAGCCGCAGGCGGGCGCGCAGATGCGCCCCGGTGGCCAGCGCACGGGCCTGCAGATCCTCATCCGCCAGCACGTCCAGAACGGCCATCGCAGCGGCGCAAGAGACCGGGTTGCCGCCGAACGTGTTGAAATAGCGGACGGCGTTGCGGAACGCCGCGATGATGTCGAAACTTGTGGCGACGGCGGCCACCGGATGGCCATTGCCCATCGGCTTGCCCATGGTCACGATATCGGGCGCAAGGCCCGCGCGCTGATGGCCCCAGAAATGGCTGCCGATCCGGCCAAAGCCCGGCTGCACCTCGTCCGCGATCACCAACCCGCCTTGGGCGCGGATCACTGCCACGGCGGGGTCCAGAAACCCCGGCGGCAGGTCGGGGAAGCCTTCGTTTACAAAGAACGGGTCCAGTATCAGCCCCGAAACGCCATGTCCTGCGGAGTTCAGCCGATCGCAAGCCGCCGCGACATGGGCCGCGAAAGCCTGTGGGTCGGAACCGTCGCGATAACTGTCGGGCGCAGGCACATGGGCGACTTGGGAGCCGTGGCCTCCAATGGGCGGCATGGTGGTGGACAGTTGCGACACAGCACTCGTGTTGCCGTGATAGGTGTGGTCCGTGGCGATGATCCCGGTCTTGCCCGTCACCGCCTGCGCCATGCGCAGGGCCACGTCATTGGCCTCGGACCCGGTGCAGACCATGATCGCACTGGTGATCTGCGGCCCCATCGTGCCCACCAGCCGCTCGACATAATCCAGAATGCCTTCGTGCAGATAGCGGGTATGGGTGTTCAACAGGCCGGCCTGCCGGGCAATCGCCTCGACCACGCGCGGATGGGCGTGGCCGACATGGGGGACGTTGTTATAGCAGTCCAGATAACGCCGCCCCGCCGCATCCCAGACCCAGGTCCCCTCGCCCCGGACCAGATGCAGCGGAGGGTCGTAGAACAGGCGCACATTGGGGCCCAGCAGCCGGATGCGACGCTGTTCCATCGTCTCGGTCATGACGCCGCCGTCAGCCCGGCATCCAGCGCGCGAAGGATGGTCTGCACATCCGCCTGCGTCACGATCAGTGGTGGCGAGATGATGATATTGGGCCCCGAGGTGCGCAGCATGGCACCCTGCTGATAGGCGACATCCTGCACCAGGGCGACCACCTCCTTGGCCGGGGCCGCCTTTGTGGCGCGGTCCGACACCAGTTCGACCGCGCACATTAACCCGATGCCCCGCGCATCGCCCACCAGCGCATGCCTGTCCTTCAGCCCGTGCAACCCGGCCAGCAATTCGACCCCGCGCGCCGCTGCATTGGCCGCGACATCCAGCCGCTTCATCTCGGCCAGGGCGGCCAGGGCGGCAGCGGCCCCAACCGGATGGCCCGAATAGGTATAGCCATGACCGATGCTGGCCATGCCAGATTTCGACGTTTCGAAGGCTTCGGTCAGCCGCTCGTGGATCATCACGGCCCCGAACGGGTAATAGCCATTGGTGATGGCCTTGGCCGTGCAGATCAGGTCGGGCTGCACGCCCCAAAGCCTGCTGCCGCTGGCAGCCCCCGTGCGGCCAAAGGCGGTGATGACCTCGTCCGCGATCATCAGGATGCCATGCTTGTCGCAGATCCTGCGCATCAGGGGCATGAAGCTGGGATGCGGCACGATCACCCCGCCCGCACCCAGAACCGGCTCCATGATGAAGGCGGCGATGGTGTCGGCACCTTGAAAGGCGATCTCATCCTCGAACAGGGCGGCGATGCGGGTGGCTATTTCGGCCCCATCGGTGATGTTCCAGGGGTTGCGGTAATCCCACGGCGCGGGCAGATGGAAAACGCCGGGCAGCAGGGGTTCGTAAGCGCGACGGAAGTTCTGGTTGCCATTGACCGAGGCCCCGCCGAAATGGGTGCCGTGATAGCCCCTTTTCAGCGCCACGAACTTGGTCCGCTCGGGCTGACCGCGCAGCTTGTGATACTGCCGCGCCAGCATCAGCGCCGTTTCCACCGAATCCGACCCGCCAGAGGTGAAAAAGCTGCGCGTCATGCCATCGGCCGCGAAATACTGCGCCAATTCCCAGCTCAGTTCGATCACCGGCTCGTTCGACGTGCCCCGGAAAGTCGAATAATAGGGCAAAGCGGCCAACTGGTCGGCAATGGCCTGCTTCACGCTGTCGGCCGAATAGCCCAGATTGACATTCCACAGCCCGCCGACCCCATCGACCACCCGGTGCCCGTCGATATCGATGATATGCACCCCTTCGGCGCGCGAGATGACCTTGGGCGGACTGGCGCGCATTTCGCCAGCATTGGCCATGGGATGCCACATGTGTTTGGCGTTGTTCTCGCGGATGAAGTTGCTGTCACGCATCGGAATTGACCTTTGTCTTGACCCCAAGAAGCGCCAGGGCTTGCCCATAGCTGGCTGCGGGGTTGGTTACGTCGAAATGCACGGTTGGAAGGCCCGCCGCCTGACCGCCGCGCACGTTTTTCAACTGGTCATCGACAAACACACAGGCCTGCGCGGGCAGGTCCAGCGCGGACAGAACCGCCGCATAGGCGCGCGGATCGGGCTTCAGGATGCCGGTATAGGTCGCATCCACGATCACCTCGAACAGATCCATCAGCGCAATGCGCTGGCGCAAGGCGGCGCCGTAAAACAGATCCAACTCGTTGGACAGGATCGCCAGCCGGATCCCCGCCGCATGGGCTGCGGCAATGGCATCCCGCGCCTCGGGCCGCAGGATCAACGCAGGCTCTGCCCCCCGCGCGCGCTGGACAAACTGCACCATGTCGGTCCAGTCCTCGCCCACCAGCTGCCCGGTTTCACCTGTGCGGGTCATCCAGTAATCGCGCTCGCTGATCACGCCGGCCTGCATGTCGCGCCACAAAGGGTCGCTGGCCGGATCAAAGGGGCCGCGCCAGGTCAGCGTGCCGGGGACAAGACCCAGCGCCGCTTCGGTCAGGTCATGGGTTTCAAACAGGGTGCGGGTCACGACACCGCCGAAATCCAGGATCAAGGCGCGGTCCTGGCCCATCACGCGCCCTTTCTGGGTGCAGCGGAACCGTAAAGCCGCGCCGATATTTCGGCCGCCGCCGCGCGCACCTGATCGCCACAGCGCGCCAGAACCTCGGGCGTCGCGCGGACCGATGGCATGGCCACGGCGATGGCGCCAACCGGGGCACCGCGCGGGTTCAGGATGGCCGCAGCCACCGAATTGACCCCAGGTTCCTTGAACTGGTCCGACAGCGAATGGCCCCGCGCCCGCGCCTCGGCCACCAGGGCCATGACGTCACCCGGATCGGTCCGGGTCGCAGCACTTAGCCGCGCCAGCGGCTTGCCCAGTGCCGCGCTGACAAATGCCGGGGTTGCGGCCGCCAGATAGGCGATGCCCGAGGCCGTGGCGTGCAACGGCAACCTTTCGCCCACCTCGATGATCACCCGGTTCGACTTGTCCGAGGCTTGAACGCAGACCGAATTCATCGCCCCCAGGCCATATTCGCTGGCATGGACGCTTTCACCCGTCGCCTCGGCCAGGGCGCGCACCAAAGGTTGCACGATGCGCACAAAGGGAAACCGCTCCTCCCGCACCCGGCCCAGCATCAACAGCGACGGGCCCAGCATGTAATCGCGACTGTCTTCGTCCTGCTCGACAAAGCCCGCGGCTTTCAACTCGACCAGCATCCGGCGCGTCGTAGCCTTGTCATAGCCCGAAAGCCTGGACACTTCGGTCAGGCCAAGCCGCGCCTGTGGCCCGGCCAGAATGTCCAGAAGCGCAAGCGCCTTGCTGACGGTGCCCATGAATTCTATCCTTTGCTTACGGTAAACTTGACATCCGGCGCAAAAGTTTGCAAGTCTATATTTACACCCATGGTTCATATATCGAACCTATGACCAGAGGCACCCATGACCCAGACCAGGATCGACCAGTTGCGCAGCCTTGCGGTGCCGGGGCAGAAATTGTTCATAAACGGCAAGGCCTTGCCTGCCGCCGATGGGGCAGAGATTGACGTGATATCGCCCATCGACGGCAAGGTGTTCACCACGATCGCCGCCGGGTCCGTCCGTGATGTCGATCTGGCTGTCGCCGCCGCCCGCCGCAGTTTTGATGCGGGCAAATGGTCCAGCGCCGCCCCCGCCGAACGCAAGCGCGTCCTTTTGCGCGTAGCCGAACTGATCGAACAGCACGCGCTGGAACTGGCCGTTCTGGGCGTGCGCGACAATGGCACGGAAATATCCATGGCGCTCAAGGCCGAACCGGCCAGCGCCGCCGCAACCTTCCGCTATTACGCCGAGGCGTTGGACAAGGTTTATGGCCAGATTGCCCCCACGCAGCCCAATGTGCTGGGTCTGATCCACCGCGAGCCGGTCGGCGTGGTCGCGGCCATCGTGCCGTGGAATTTTCCCATGATGATCGCCGCCTGGAAAATTGCTCCGGCGCTGGCTTCGGGCAATTCGGTGGTGCTGAAACCGGCCGAAACGGCCTCGCTGTCACTTTTGCGTCTGGCCGAACTTTGCGCCGAAGCGGGTCTGCCCGAAGGCGTGCTGAACGTGGTCACCGGTTATGGCCCCATTGTGGGCGAGGCTTTGGGCCTGCATATGGATGTCGATGTCCTGGCCTTTACCGGATCAAGTCCCGTCGGGCGCAGGCTTTTGGACTATGCGGCCCGCTCCAACCTCAAACGGGTCTATCTGGAACTGGGGGGCAAATCGCCCAACGTGGTCTTTGCCGATGCGCCCGATCTGGACCTTGCCGCCAAGGTGTCGGCCTATGGCATCTTCCGCAATTCCGGTCAGGTCTGCGTGGCGGGTTCGCGGCTTTTGGTGCAGGCCTCCGTGCATGACGAATTCGTCGAGAAAGTCGCCCGTATCGCCGCCGCGATGAAACTGGGCGACCCTTTGGATCTGACCACCGAGGCCGGGGCGATCAGCAGTGCGGCGCAGTTGGACAAGGACCTGGCCTTTGTGCGCGAGGCGCAGGCGCAGGGCGGGCATCTGGTCACCGGCGGCCACCGGATCCTGCAAGAGACGGGCGGCTACTACCTTGGCCCCACGGTGTTCAGCGGCATCACGCCCCAAATGAAACTGGCCCAGGAAGAGGTGTTTGGCCCCGTCCTGGGCATCATGCGCTTTGAAACCGAGGATGAGGCGTTAAGCCTGGCCAATTCCACCGTCTATGGCCTGGCCTCTGCGGTCTGGACCGCGAACCTGTCGCGCGCCCACCGCATGGTCCGCGGCATCCGCGCCGGGATCGTGCATGTGAACACCTATGGCGGGTCGGACCTGACCGTGCCACTGGGTGGCGTGGGCCAATCGGGCAATGGCCATGACAAAAGCCTGCATGCCCTGGACAAATATCAGGATCTGAAAACCGCCTGGATCCAGCTTTGACATCCCGTCTGCTCAGGCCACATAGCGCAACGACGTGCGGCCCAGCAGGGTCAGCAAGGGCAGCGCCTCGTAATCCAGCAGGGCCCGGCGCGGCAGTTCGTCCAGCGGGCCATAAGCCGACATCAGGCAACAGCCGTCCGCCGTGATGGCAAAGGGCGTGCCAAGATCCAGCGACACGGCATCGGTCAGCGCCCGGCGTTCATCCTTGACCGCCACCCGGTCGTCACACAGCGACGCCGCCGAAATCAGCGCCTCTTCCACGCCGAAAAGGTATTCCACCGACGCACCCGAGATCAGCACCATCTGGTCCGACGACACCAGAATATCGCTGGTCTGGCCAAAGAACGGACTGCGCAGCACAACGGGGGCAAAGCTGCCCCGGCTGGGAAAGCGGTGCCGCGTCAGGCGCAAAAGCGGCTGAAAACCGTCCTCCATCGTGGCGATCTGGTCACCGGGCCGCAAAAGCCCGGCCCTGACAGGGCCGCGCCTGGTGTCGATGGGCGTGTTCAACCCGATCCAGGGCGCGCGCGCGGGCAGGGACGGGCTTTGGGTCAGGCCGAACCACAAAACGGCCGCATGGCGCGTGCTGCCCGCCGCCCCGGCACACAAGGCGCGCATCTCCGCGACCATCACGGGCAGGACGCAATGACCATGGGCACTTTGGCGTAGGGGCTCGCCCAGAACCTCATGCGCAAGGGTCCAGCTTTCGCCAATCAGATCAAAGGCAAAAGACAGGCGCGCCGTGCCGCGCGGCTGGGCGATGGGCCCGGGCAGGCGATGGCGGCGCAAAATGTCGCCCTGGCGGTGCAGCAGGGAAACCCCGCTGGCGGGATCAAGGAATACGGCAAAGCTGTGGTTCAGCGCGGGGTCGCCTTGCATCTGCAAAAGCAGGGTCGGCTCCAAAAGGGGCAGCCGATATTCCAGCACGAACATACCCCGTTCCAGCGCCGCTATGGCACCGGGGTCCTGATCAATGCGGTCGGAAAGGGCGATCCAGTCACTCATCGGATGACAAGGTCAGACCGGTGCCTTTGCGGGGAATTCGGATTGTGCCATGCCTGCCTCGTGTTTTGGGGTCTTTGACCCTGTCCTGCCTCTGGACTTGTTATTGAGCCAAGGCTACGCCGTTTTCGAACCTGTGTCATCATCGAAGGACGAGAAGTGTGGCGATGTTGCAGATTGATCCGGTTGACCTGACCGCGGCGCTGATCCGCTGCCCCAGCGTGACCCCGCACGAGGCTGGGACTTTGGCGCTGCTGCAAGGCGTGCTGACCGAGGGCGGCTTTGAATGCCACCGGGTTGACCGGGGCGGTGTCGCCAATCTTTTCGCCCGCTGGGGGCGCAAGGGGGCCAACAAAAGTTTTGGTTTCAACGGCCATGTCGATGTCGTGCCGGTGGGCGATGCGGCGGCCTGGACCCATGACCCGTTTGGCGCAGAGGTCGTGGACGGGCGGATGTATGGCCGTGGCGCGACCGACATGAAGTCCGGCGTCGCGGCCTTTGTCGCCGCCGCCGTGGATTTCGTGCGCCGTTCCCCGCCGGCCGGGGCTATTGTGCTGACCATCACCGGCGACGAGGAAGGCGAGGCGACGGACGGCACGGTGGCCCTCTTGGACTGGATGGCCGCCCATGGCGAAAGGATGAGCCATTGTCTGGTCGGCGAGCCCACCTGCCCCGATGTGCTGGGTGACACAATGAAGATCGGGCGGCGCGGGTCGCTGACCGCCTGGTTCACGGCGCAGGGCGTGCAGGGCCATTCGGCCTATCCGCATCGGGCCAAGAACCCGATGTCGGCGCTGGTGGCTTTGTTGGCCCGGCTCGAGGCAGCACCACTGGACAAGGGCACCGAACATTTCGATGCCTCGACCCTGGTCATCACGACAATCGACTGCGGCAATCCGGTGACCAATGTGATCCCGGCCAAGGGCAGCGCCACGGTCAATATCCGCTTCAACGATGCCCATTCCGCGGCGTCGCTGACCCATTGGTTGCAAGGCCACGTGGCAGAGGTTCAGGCGGCGACCGGGGTTCAGATCCACCTGCGCGTCTCGGCCTCGGCGGACAGCTTTCTGACGCCACCGGGGGAATTTTCGGCCCTGATCGCGGGGGCCGTGCAGGCCGAAACCGGGCTCGTGCCCCAAGCCTCGACCAGCGGCGGGACATCGGATGCGCGCTTCGTCAAGGACCATTGCCCTGTGGTCGAATTCGGACTGGTCGGGCGCACGATGCATTCGGTCGATGAGCGGGTCAGCGTGGCTGATATCGGGCGGCTCAAGGCGATCTATGGCCGCATCCTGCGGGATTATTTCGCTTGACCCTGTTGGTGCAGGAAACCCGCGACATTGCCACCTGTCAGGCCCTGCGCCGCGTGGTTTTCATCGACGAACAAGGCATGTCGCAGGACGATGACCTGGACGGCCGCGACAGTGCCGCGCGCCATCTGCTGGCCGTGCTGAACGGCAGCAATGTCGGAACTGCGCGGCTGTTGACCGATGGGGCCACCGGCAGGATCGGCCGGGTCTGCGTGCTGAAATCGGCGCGGGGCCAGGGCGTGGGCGTGGCGCTGATCCGCCATTCGGTCGCCCTTTTCCGCGCCACACCGGGGGTTGGGAAGGTGAAGCTTGGCGCCCAGACCCATGCCTTGGGCTTTTATGCAGCCCTGGGGTTTCACCCCGTGGGCGAGATCTACCAAGATGCCGGCCAGCCGCACCGCGACATGGTGCTTGCGCTTTAGGCAAGCCTCAATGCCCGACGGAAAAGTATAGCCACCGCCAGGCAATCATTCCTTCCCTGTGCCCGGAATCAAGCGCGTCAGCGCGCCGGGCAATGCCTGACCGCTCTGGGCGGGAAGGCATTCCGCAACGGTTGTGCTAAGCGCCACGCCCGATGTTCTGGCACCATAAAGCTAGTGGCTCAATCATCGGTTGCCTCCCCTGCGGTCATGCCTCGCCCTATTGCTGCCCGTTTGGCTAGAGCCTGTCTGGTTCACATGGAAACAATCTGATCGAAAAACGCGTTCGAGCCGTGGCGAGAGGCAGCGATTTTCGATTCAATTGGAACCGGACAGGCTTTAGCGATGAAGAAACGCGCCTTTTCGCCCTTACCAACGGCGATGGGATCGGGCAATCTGCCCCTCCGCGACGCGAACAGGGGCCGCATATTGGGCATTCGGACCATCATATTCGACTGGGACGGCACCTTGGCGCGGACCCTGGATCTGTGGGTTCAGGGCTTTCACGCCGCCTTTGCCCGGCGGGATTTGCACTTTCCCACCACCTTCATCATCGCGGAATTCTTTCACGAACATCACAAGGTTGCGGCGCGCCATCCGCAACTGGACTTTCACACCGTCGCCGAAGAGGCCCGCACCCATGTTCGCGACGGGATCGGCACGGTCGCGCTTTATGCCGGGGCGGCGCAGGCGCTGCAGGACGCCAGCGCGCTGGGGATGTCCCTGGCGCTGGTCACCTCCAGCCCGCGTGCGGTGGTGACGCGGGGCCTGTCCGCGCATGATCTGACCGGGGCCTTTGCCTCGGTCATCGCCGGGGATGATGGTTTTGACCACAAGCCCGACACCCGCCCCTTGACCCAGACGCTGGCCCGCCTGACGGCACGGCCCGATGAAACCATGGTCATCGGCGACAGCCATGTCGATATTCTGGCCGGACAGGCGGCAGGCTGCCGGACCTGCTGGTATACCCCGCAGCACAACCGCCTGTTCCACGATTTCACCCGGCTGGAAGGGCTGGGCGCCGACCACCGGCTTGCCGATTGACCGGGCCTGATGGCCGAACTTTCCGGCCCCTGACCGGCAGGCTGTTGTCCCGCCCCTGGCCCTTCTCAGAACAGCGCCGCGTTGATCGCCATATGGCACAGGATCGCCGCCACATAGCCCAGCGCCACGGCCCAGCTCCACTTCAAATGGCTGGAAAAGGTGTATAGCCCCCGCGCTTGCCCCATCAGCGCCACCCCGGCAGCCGAGCCGACCGACAGGATCGACCCACCCACACCGCAGGTCAGCGTGATCAGCAGCCATTGTCCGTCCGACATGACCGGATCCATGGTCAGCACGGCGAACATCAAGGGGATATTGTCCACCACCGCCGACAGGGCCCCGATGATCACATTGGCCGCCGTCGGCCCCAGGTCGACATACAAAGCCTGCGAGGCCAGCCCCAGATAGCCCAGCACCCCCAAGCCCCCCACGGCAAAGATGATGCCGAAAAAGAACAACAGCGTGTCCCACTCGACCCGCTGGATCTGGCTGAAACTGTCCAGAACCATATCGGCATCGGTGCGCCTCTTGCCCCTCTGGCTGAGGACATAGGCATATGCTTGCAGATAGCCCAGTCCCAGCATCATCCCCATCGCTGGCGGCAGGTGCAGAAAGTTCTTGAACCCGACCGCCGTGGCAATGGTCAGCGAGAACAGCACCACAACACCCCACATCCCCGGCTTGCCCGCGATCCTTTCGCTGTGGGGTTTGGGTGCGGCCACCGGGATGGCCAGATACATGATCGCCGCCGGAACCAGCCAATTGACCAGCGACGGCAGGAACAAGGCGAAGAAAGCGAAAAAGCCCAGCTTGCCCTTCTGCCAGACCATCAGCGTCGTGATGTCGCCAAAGGGGCTGAACGCCCCGCCCGCATTGGCCGCCACCACGACCGAGATGCAGCCCAATGCCACGAACCGCGGATTTTCCCGCCCCAAGGCCAGCACCACCGTGCCCATGACCAAAGCCGTGGTCAGATTGTCCAGAACCGACGACAGAAAGAACGACAGGATCCCCGTCAGCAGGAAAAGCTGGCGGTAACTATAGCCCCGCCCGACCAAAGTGGCGCGCAGAACCTCGAAGGCCCGGCGCTCCTCCATCGTGTTCACATAGGTGATGGCCACCAGCAGGAACAGGAAAAGCTCGCCATATTCCCCGATGATATGCACGGCCTGGGCATGGGCCACATCGCCCATTCCGGCCTGCGCATAGGCCAGCCCGATCAGCACCCAGATCAGCCCCGCCGCCAGCATCACCGGCTTGGATTTGCGCAGATGCAACGGCTCTTCCAGCACGACCAGCCCGTAGGCCAGCACAAAGGTCACCAAAGCCGTGATCCCCGCCCAATGTGTTGTCAGATCAAGCCCGGTCATCGCGGCCTCCATTGCTTGCCCCGTCTTGACCATGTCCGGGCCTGCGCCGTCAATCCCCGGCTATTTTGACCAAAAGGTAAAATATTTTGGCCAAAGCACCCCTGATACCCTTGCCAGCCCGCCCGCCCTCCGGCAAACTGCACCATCCTTCCCGCGCCCCTTTTGGCGGAGCCGCCATGCAGACAATGACCCAGCCCACGAAAAACCTGTTGCCCCAGGTCGCCCATGCCCGCAATCCCGGCATGGCGCTGGATCTGGACTGGGTGGCCTCGGTTCAGGCCAATACCTCGGCGATCGAACGCCGCGCGGCCACTTTGGGCGGGCGGCGGTCGGTCAAGAAGGAATATCAGGCCGCTTGGCTCTGCAAGGTCATCTCCTGCATCGATCTGACCACTTTGTCGGGCGACGATACGCCGGGCCGGGTGCAGCGCCTCGCCGCCAAGGCCCGCCAACCCGTCAGCGCGGGGCTTCTGGACCAACTGGGCATGACCGGACTGACCGTCGGCGCCGTCTGCGTCTATCATGACATGGTCGCCACGGCGGTCGCGGCACTGGAGGGCACGGGCATCCCGGTTGCCGCAGTCTCGACCGGCTTTCCCGCTGGCCTGTCGCCCTGGCATTTGCGCCTGGCCGAGATCGGTGAAAGCGTGAAAGCCGGCGCGCGCGAAATCGACATCGTCATTTCCCGCCGCCATGTCCTGACCCAGAACTGGCTAGCCCTTTATGACGAGATGCGCGACATGCGCGCCGCCTGCGGCGATGCCCATGTCAAGGCGATCCTGGCCACGGGCGAACTTGGAACCCTGCGCAACGTCGCCCGCGCCAGCCTCATCTGCATGATGGCCGGGGCCGATTTCATCAAGACCTCGACGGGCAAGGAAGGGGTCAACGCCACCCTGCCCGTGACCCTGACCATGATCCGCTGCATCCGCGACTATGAACAGTGCACCGGCTTCAAGGTCGGCTACAAGCCCGCCGGCGGCATCGCAAAGGCCAAGGATGCGCTGCTGTATCAGGCCCTGATGAAGGACGAACTTGGCCACCCCTGGCTGCAACCCGACCTCTTCCGCTTTGGCGCCTCGTCCCTTCTGGGCGATATCGAACGCCAGCTTGAACACCACCTGACCGGCAGATATTCCGCCGCCAACCGCCATGCGATGGGGTAAGACATGACCGTCCGCGACATCTTCGACAGCATGGCCTACGGCCCCGCCCCCGAGAGCAACGCCGAGGCTTTGGCCTGGCTTGCCAAGCATCAGGGCCGCTTCGGCCATTGGATCGACGGCGCTTTCACCGCACCCCATGACACATTCGAAACCAAAAACCCCGCCACCGGCAAGGTTCTGGCCGAGGTGACGCAGGGGTCTGACGCCGACCTGGACGCGGCAATCGCCGCCGCCCGGCGTGCGCAACCGAAGTGGGCGCGTCTGTCGGGGCATCAGCGGGCGAAATACCTTTATGCCCTGGCGCGCCTGATCCAAAAACAAAGCCGCCTTTTCGCCGTGCTGGAAACCATGGACAACGGCAAACCGATTCGCGAAAGCCGCGACATCGACGTGCCGCTGGTCGCCCGCCATTTCTACTACCACGCGGGCCTCGCCCAGCTTTTGCACGCCGAACAGCCGGGGCTGGAGCCTCTTGGCGTCTGCGGGGCCGTCATCCCCTGGAACTTCCCCCTTCTGATGCTCGCCTGGAAAGTCGCCCCGGCGCTGGCCGCGGGCAATACCGTCATTCTTAAACCCGCCGAATTTACCCCGCTGACCGCCCTTCTCTTTGCCGAGCTTAGCCGCGAGGCGGGTCTGCCCAAGGGCGTGCTGAACGTGGTCACCGGGGACGGTGCGACCGGGGCCGCCCTTGTCGCCCACAGGGATGTGAACAAGATCGCCTTCACCGGATCGACCGCCGTTGGCCGCAAGATCCGCGAAGCGACGGCCGGCACCGGCAAGGCGCTGACCTTGGAACTGGGTGGCAAAAGCCCCTACATCGTGTTCGACGACGCCGATCTGGACAGCGCCATCGAAGGCCTTGTCGATGCGATCTGGTTCAACCAGGGCCAGGTCTGCTGCGCAGGCTCGCGCCTTCTGGTGCAGGAAGGTGTCGCCGACCGCTTTCACGAACGCCTCAAGCGCCGCATGGACGGGCTGCGTCTGGGTGATCCTTTGGACAAGTGCATCGACGTGGGTGCCATTATCGACCCCACCCAACTGGCCACGATCACCAGTTTGGTGGATGGTTGCCGTGACGGCCAGATCTACCACGCCGCCACCCCCGTTCCGGTCGGCTGCTTTTATCCCCCCACCCTGATCACCGGCCTTTCCGCCGCCTCCAACCTGATGCAGGAAGAAATCTTCGGCCCGGTGCTGGTGTCCATGACCTTCCGCACGCCCATCGAAGCGGTCGATCTGGCCAACAACACCCGCTACGGCCTTGCCGCCACGGTCTGGACCGAGAATGTGAACCTTGCCCTCGACGTGGCCCCCAAGCTGAAAGCGGGCGTCGTCTGGGTCAATGCCACCAACCTTTTCGATGCCGCCGCTGGCTTTGGCGGGGTGCGCGAGTCGGGTTTTGGCCGCGAAGGCGGGTGGGAGGGGCTTCTGGCCTATCTCAAACCCGCCGCCAAAGGCAAACCCCTGGCCCAGTCCAAACCCGCCCCCGAACCCGCCGACCCGCAGGTTGCGGGCCTTGACCGCACCGCCAAGCTTTTCATCGGCGGCAAGCAGGCCCGGCCCGACGGCGGCTATTCCAAGGCGGTCTATTCCCCGCGCGGCAAGCTTCTGGGCCATGCCGGCCTTGGCAACCGCAAGGACATCCGCAATGCGGTCGAGGCCGCTCATGCCGCCAAGGGCTGGGGCAAAACCACCGCGCATAACCGCGCCCAGGTGCTTTACTACATCGCCGAAAACTTGTCGGCCCGTGCCGCCGAATTCGCCGCCCGCCTTAGGGACCTGACCGGCAAACCGGGGCTGGCCGAGGTCGAGGCATCCATCCAGCGCCTGTTCACCTATGCCGCCTGGGCCGACAAATATGACGGCGCGGTCAAATCCGTGCCGATCCGTGGCGTGGCCATCGCCATGAACGAGCCGACCGGGGTCGTGGGCGTGCTTTGCCCCGACGAAGCCCCGCTGCTCGGCCTTGTCTCCACCGTCGCCCCCGCCATCGCGATGGGCAACACGGTCGTGGCCGTGCCATCCGAAGTGACCCCTCTGGCCGCCACCGACCTTTATCAGGTATTCGAAACCTCGGACCTGCCCGCAGGCGTGGTCAATATCGTCACCGGCAGCCATGGCGAACTGGCCAAGACGCTGGCCGGGCATCTGGATGTCGATGCCGTCTGGTCCTTTTCCTCCACGCCCCTGTCGGCCATGATCGAACGCGAGGCGGCGGGCAATCTCAAGCGGACCTGGGTCAACCATGCCCGTGCCCGCGACTGGATGGGGCCCGATGGCGAGGGTCGCGCCTTCCTGCGCGCCGCGACCGAGGTCAAGACGATCTGGGTGCCCTACGGCGAGTGAAGGCGGTCCAGCCAATTTGCTTGACCCCTGACACCGGGCAGGGGATGCTGACCCCATTCCTTAGGAAAGGGTCGCACCCCATGCCCGGACGTATTTCCCCCGCTTTCGCCCTCATATTCGCCTTTGCCGCCCAAGCCGCTTTGGCCGATGTCACCCCTGATGAGGTTTGGCAAAGCTGGCAGGACAATGCTGCAACCCAGGGCCAAAAGATCACGGCCGCCAGCACCGCGCTGGACGGGAATACGCTGATTGTCAGCGGCATCACCGTTCAGGCGACAGAACAGGATGCGGCCGGATCGGTGCTGATCGGCGAGATGCAGTTTCGCGACCTGGGCGATGGCACCGTCGCCATCGTTCTGCCCGACAGCTTTCCCGTGCTTTTGACCGTGCCCCCGACGCCGGGCATCGACGGGGCCAAGCCGGAAGAGCTGCACCTGACCGTCACAATGCCCGGCGCCCAGATCATCGCCAGCGGCGTGCCGCAATCGGTCAGCTATGCAACCCAGGCCCCCAGCGTCGAAATCGCCGCCGACATTGGCGACGACGCCAGCGCCGACAAGGCCAGACTTTCCGTCAAACTGACCCAGGTCACCGGCAATTACCTGATCGAGGCCGCTGAATCCGGCACCAATCTGACCGAGGATTTCTCGGCCCAAAGCCTTGATCTTTCGCTTCTGACCATGGACGCCGCGCATCAGGACCTGACCATGACCCTGTCGCTGGCCGATATCAACGGCAAGGCCGAACTGACCGGCATTCCGCCCGGCGGCATGGGCGACATGGCAGCGGCCCTGCAACAGGGCGCGACACTGGATGCCAAGGCGGCCTATGGGATCGGCTCTTTCGACATGGCGGGCAAGGATGGCGATCAGGACGTGAAAGTGACGGGCGCGCTGGGCGGTGGCACCCTTGACTTGGGCCTTGCCGCGACCCGCCTGACCTATACCGCGTCGGGCAAGAGCATCTCGTTCAATCTAGCGGTCAGCGATGGGGCAACCGGGGATCCGACGACGATTTCGGCCACACTGGCGAACACGGTCAGCCGGTTCGAGATGAGCGGTGCCAACTGGGCCGGGATCGAGGATTTTCCAGCCGCCGTGAAAGCCGGGCTTAAAATGGCGGGCGCTTTCGGCCTTGGGCCTTCGTCCTTTGACCTTGTCAGCGGGGCAGAGGGGGCCGTGACCTCGGCCAATGCCCAGCTTGGCGGGCTTGAGACATTCTTTGCCATGGATGCGGGCCAGATGCATTACGGGCTGGGGGCCAAGGCCGTGAAAGCGACCTTGGCCGCGCCCGAATTGCCCGTGCCCCAGGCGGGGCTGGATGTGACGGAACTGGCCCTGGACTTCGCCATGCCCCTTGCCAGGTCGGACAAGGCGGCCCCGTTCAACCTTTTGGCCAAAGTGGTCGATCTGACCGTGGCGGATGCGCTTTGGTCCATGGTCGATCCCGGCGGCATGCTGCCCCATGATCCGGCGGTTCTGATCATCGACACCAAAGGCAGCGCCACCTTGACCGAAGATCTGATGCCCGATGCCGTGGATCCAATGGGTGGCAGCGGCGCTGCGCCCCAGTTGAATGCCCTTGATCTGACCCAGATCCTCTTGAAACTCGCCGGGGCCGAGGTGACAGCCTCCGGTGCCCTCACCTTTGACAATACCGATATGGAAACCTTTTACGGCGTGCCCCTGCCCACGGGCAAGATCGACATCAGGGCCCTGGGTCTGAACGGTCTGATCGACAAGCTGGTCACCATGGGGCTTGTGCCGGAAGATCAGGCGATGCAGGGCCGGATGATGCTGTCCATGTTCGCCAATACCGTGCCCGACAAGGATGAGATCACCTCGGCGCTGGAATTCAAGGACGGCCATTTCTTCGCCAATGGCCAGCAATTGCAATAGAGCGTATCTGGTTTT
This sequence comes from Rhodobacterales bacterium, assembly GCA_043718085.1. Classification (GTDB taxonomy): domain Bacteria; phylum Pseudomonadota; class Alphaproteobacteria; order Rhodobacterales; family Rhodobacteraceae; genus Stagnihabitans. The sequence continues at coordinate 484 of JAYSWK010000424.1, read as the reverse complement.
GATGGAAACACTCTGATCGAAAAACGCGTTCGAGCCTTGGCGAGAGGCAGCGGTTTTCGATTCAACCGGAACCAGACACGCTTTAGGCGGCGCATGGCTTCCGAGTTTGGCAAGGGATCGACAAGGCCGCGCCTTGCCCGACAGCTCGGATATTTCTGATCTCAACGAAAAGCGGGTGGTTGCCCTCGCCTGGCCTTTAACCCATATCGTTGGCACAAAGGAGCCGTCCGATGCCCGATCTGTCCAATTTGACCGACGCTTTGTTGTCCGAGGCCCGCAAGGCCGGGGCTGAGGCGGCCGACGCGCTGGCCGTCCAGGGCAATTCCCAAAGCATCGACATAAGGCAAGGTGCGCTGGAACAGGCCGAACGGTCCGAAGGGGTCGAGGTTGGTCTGCGCGTGCTTCTGGACGGCAGGCAGGCCTGTGTTTCGGCCTCCGACATTTCGCCCGCCACCTTTGCCCGTCTGGCCGAACGCGCCGTGGC
>JAYSWK010000423.1:0-3809 GCA_043718085.1 Rhodobacterales bacterium | reverse complement strand
GCCTGCCTAATGCGGCTCGACTGCGCTTTTGCGACAGTTTCGTAACAGTTTCATGACAGAGGCCCGGTTGCCGTCGGGCCTCCGCCGTCAGTCCACCGGCAGGATCACCGAGAATGTCGCCCCCTTGCCCGGCGCGCTTTCCACCGCCAGGCGGCCGCGATGCCGGTGGGCGATATGCTTCACAATCGCCAGCCCCAGCCCCGTGCCGCCCTTTTCCCGGCTGCGATGCCCGTCAATGCGGTAAAACCGTTCAGCCAGACGCGGGATATGCACCGGGTCGAACCCCTCGCCATGATCGGTGACATCCAGCCGCACCAAAGGCCCGCGCGGCCCGGCTTCCGGCGACAGGGTGACCTCGACCTTTTTGCCCAAGGCGCCGTATTTGATGGCATTTTCAACCAGATTTGTCACGACCTGCATCATCTGATCGGGATCGACCTGGATCATCACCGGCGCATCCAGCCCGCGCGTCACCACCTCGACCCCGGTCGCCTCGGCCAGGGGCCGCAGGCTTTGCAGCGCCGATTGGGTCAGTGCCGCCAGGTCATGCCGCGTGGCCGGGCGTTGCCGTTCCTGCGCCTCGACCCGGCTCAGATGCAAAAGGTCGCTGACCAGCCGGTTCATCCGCTCGGCCTCTTTGGCCATGATGGCCAGGAACCGCGCCCGCGCCGCCGCGTCATCCCGCGCCGGGCCGCGCAGGGTTTCGATAAAGCCCAAAAGCGCGGTCAGCGGCGTGCGCAATTCATGGCTGACATTGGCCACGAAATCGCGGCGCATCTGTTCGGCCTGTTCCTGATCGGAGATGTCCTGAAACAGACACATCACGCTGGTTCCCACGGGCGAGACGGTGATTCGATGCACGATCTCGTGGCTTGGCCCCGGCAGAACCTGCCGCACCACGCTTTGCTGCGCCCCCGACAGGGCCAAAGCGATGGCTTCCAGTACCTCGGGCTGGCGCAGGGCAAAGCTGTGATGCCGCCCCAGCATGGCCCGGCCAAAAAGCGCCAGGGCCAGGTCGTTGGCCGCACTGATCCGCGCATCCGGCCCGATCAGCACGGCAGCCAGGGGCAGTCCGGCAAGAATGTCATCGATCTGATCGCCCATGCCTTACCTCTACCGCCTGCCTGCCTGCCTGCCTGCCGTCCTGCCTGCCTGCCTGCCTGCCTGCCTGCCTAAGGACAGCAAAGCCGCAGAGCCAGCAAATCCGCAACGCCTTTCGGGTATTTTTATCGCTATACGTGTGGGTAATCGCAACACTCTCCCTTTGCTTGCTATGTTTCGGTCCAGCGAACCGGATTGACATTTTCGATGAACACCAAGGAAAAGCCCGCAAATCTTTTGCGCCTGACGCCTTTGTCGGGCACAGGCGAGAAAGCTTTGGCCCTTGATTGCGAAGTCTTATTGGGGCCCGACGGTCCCCTGCCGATGGCCGATGTCACCCATATGCGCCTGGCCGAACTGACGGTCGAGATATTGTCGGCGATTCGCCCCGGTCTGATCATCCTGCCGCTGTTCAGCGTCACCCATGACGCCGCCAGCGCCGTCGAAATGTTGCAGGCCATGGGCTTTGCCGGTGCCGTGACCGTGCTTGCCCCGGAATTGCCCAAACCCCGCCTGGTCGAACGCGAGTTGCGCAGCCTTGGCCCCGACATGCGCGTGACGCTGATCTCACCCTGACGCCTTGGAACCCGGCCCTCACGCGCCAGGATTGTCGCGCCGGTAGATCCAGTCGTGATCGGGGTCGTTCTGAAAGCGCCAGTTGCGCCGCGGCCCGGCCATGACATTCAGATAGTAAAGCTCATAGCCATAGGGGGCCGCACAGGGGTGATGCCCGCGCGGCACCAGGGTCACATCGCCGTCCTTGACGGCCATGGCCTCGTCCAGGGCGCCGTCCTCGGTATAGACGCGCTGAAAGGCAAAACCCTGCGGCGGGTTCAGCCGCATGTAATAGGTTTCCTCCAGATAGGTCATCCGGGGAAAGTCGTCCTCGTCGTGGCGGTGGCTGGGATAGGACGACCAGTTGCCCTGCGGCGTGAAGACCTCGGTCACCAAAAGGCTGTCGGCCACATCCAGCCCTTCCATGGCGATGTTGTTGATGTGGCGCGTATTGGCCCCCGTGCCGCGCGGGGTCAGCGTGATGCCATCGGGGCCAAGCCTCTGCGCCCGGTGTCCGCCCTTGCCGGGGGCTGAACACACCGCCAGCGTGCAATCCGTCACGGCGATGGCCGCCCATTCGGTGCCATCCGGCACATAAAGACAATGTGGCGGCGTCTTTTCAAAGACATCCATCCGGTCGCCCAGCACACCCCAGTCCTGCCCCGCCGCCGTGATGCTGGCCTTGCCTTCGATCAGCACCAGAATGACCTCGCGCCCGCCCGTCGCCTCGGCCGCGCGCGCGCCTGCCGCCAACTTGTAAAGGGTAAAGCCGACATAGCCCCATCCCGCCGTGGCTGGTGTGATGTCATGCACCTTGCCCGTGGTGCCAACTGGTTTGACCAAAAGCCTGCTCATCCCTTGCCCCTTCAAGGTGACACACATTCTCGACGTCGGGTCCGGGGAACGTGCCCCCCGGATGCCCTAGTCCGCGAAGCGTTTTGCCTTGCCTGCCTCATATGCCACCCGCGCGGCCCTGACCTCGGGGCGCACCGAAACCTCTGGCACCGCCACTTCCCACCACGACCCGCCCGCCTCGGTCGAGGGGCCGGGGTCGCTGTCGATCACCACGACCACCGGAATGGCCGATCCCTTGGCCCCGGCCAAAGCCGCTTCCAGTTCCGCGATGTTCGCAGCCTTGATCGCACGGGCCCCCATGGCTGCGGCATGGGCCACAAAATCGATATGGGACGCATTCACATGATAGCTGTCGTCCAGAAGGTTGTTGAACCCCGCCCCGCCGGTGCCCTTTTGCAGCCGGTTGATGCAGCCAAACCCGCGGTTGTCAGTCAGCACGACGGTAAAGCCCAGACCCATCATCACCGCCGTCGCCAGTTCCGAATTGGCCATCATATAGCTGCCATCCCCGACCATGCAGATCACATCCGCCTCCGGCCGTGCCATCTTGATCCCCAACGCGCCTGCAATTTCATAGCCCATGCAAGAATAGCCGTATTCCATGTGATAGCCGCCCCTGGGCGCGTCCCAGATCTTGTGCAATTCACCCGGCATCGACCCTGCCGCCCCCATCACCACAGTTTGCGGGCCGGATGTCCGTTGCACCGCCCCGATCACCTGCGCGTCCGAGGGCAGGGCATTGCCCACAGCAGGCGCTGCCTTGACCGCGGCAGTGGCGGCGAACCAGTCCTTTCGCAGCCTGCCATCGACCGTGAATTTGTGGCTTCCCAAAGCCTTTCCAATCGCTTGCAAGGCGATCTTCGCATCGCTGACCAGCGCCGCTGCCCCATGCTTGGCCGCATCATGACCCTGCACATTGATCGCCAGCATCCGGCGATTGGGGTTCTTGAACAGCGACCAGGACCCGGTGGTAAAGTCCTGCAGCCGCGTGCCAAGCCCGATCACCAGATCCGCGGTCCCGCATAGGCTGTTGGCCGAGGCGGACCCCGTCACGCCCACAGGGCCGAAATTCATCGCATGGTCGAAATCCAGCGCCGATTTGCCCGCCTGGGTTTCCACCACCGGGATACAATGCGCGCTGGCAAAAGCAGCCAGCTCCCCCTCGGCCCCCGAATAGATCACCCCACCCCCGGCCACGATCACCGGAGCCTTGGCGGCGCGGATCAGGGCCACGGCCTCGGCCAGATCACCCGCGTCCGGTTCGGGCCTGCGGAAGCGCCAGACTTTCGGGGCAAAGA
>JAYSWK010000422.1:0-3814 GCA_043718085.1 Rhodobacterales bacterium | reverse complement strand
GCCTTGGCTTTTCCGGCGCGGGCTGGCTCTGGCCGTGCGTCCTGCCCCCCCTTGCCGCCCTCGTGGCCTTCCTTGCCACGCGCACCGCGGCGTTTTCCACCCTGCGGAGGCTCACCTGATGCCACATTCCCTGCGCTGGCTGCTCTCGCTGATCTTCATCGTCCAGATGTATCTGTCGATGACGCTGCTTGCCCTGGCCTTCGCCATACCCGCGATTCTGTCGCGTGAAATGGCCTTTGTCGCCATTCACACCTACTGCCGCTGGGTCCGCTTCACCGCCGCCGCCCTCGTCGGCCTGAAATCCGAAATCCGCGGCCCGGCCCCTCAGGGCGAAGCCCTGATCGCCGCCAAGCACCAAAGCTTTTTCGACATCATTTTGCTCTGCTCGGTCCTGCCGCGCCCCAAATTCATCATGAAGCGCGAACTGATCTGGGCGCCCTTTGTCGGCCAATACGCCCTCAGGATCGGCTGCGTTCCGGTGGATCGCGGCAAACGCGGGGCCGCCATTGCCAGGATGAAAGAAGACGTGGCGCGAGGTGCCGCGCTGCCCGGCCAATTGGTCATCTACCCCCAGGGAACCCGTGTCGCCCCGGGTGAGGCCAAGCCCTACAAACTTGGCACCGGGCTTCTTTACGATCAGCTTGGCCAAAGCTGCGTGCCCGCCGCCACCAATGTCGGCGTGTTCTGGCCCAAGCATGGCATCCTGCGCAAACCCGGCCTTGCGGTGATCGAGTTCTTGCCGCCCGTCGCCCCCGGCATGGCGATGGCGGACTTCATGCGCCTGATCGAAGACCAGATCGAGACCGCCTCGACACGCCTCATGCAAGATGCCGGATGGAGGGGCTGATGCCAAATTCCCCCGCCACCATCGCCCATATCCTCGACACGCTGGGCCATTTGAACCTTTCCGTGAAAAAGATGTTCGGCGAAGCCGCCCTTTATCTTGATGGCACCGTGGTCGCCTTCATCTGCGATGACACGCTGCTCATCAAACCCACCCCCTCGGCCCTTGCCGTCCTGCCCGATGCCGACCGTGGCCCGGCCTATCCCGGTTCCAAAGCCTATATCATCGGCTCCGCAGCCCTCGACGACCCCGAACTTTGCGCCCGCGCCCTCCGGGCCGTCGTGGCCGATAGCCCGCCCCCGAAACCGAAAACCCGAAAACTTGACTAAAATTTTCGCCCCATCATCTGTCCACAAATACCCCGCGGGGGAAGATGCAATTGTCCCGACAATTGCATCGCGGGGGTGTGAAACCCCCGAACCAACCCATCCGAAAGTGCAGCGATGACCTGGATCACCACCCTCGACGACCTCCACGCCCACTATGGCACGCCTTCGACCCCCGCCGTCGTCAAGGTGACGCCCCATCTGACCCCAAGCTACCGCGCCTTTCTGGACCGCTCGCGCTTTTGCGTGCTGACCACCGTCGGCCCCGAGGGCACCGACGGCTCACCCCGCGGCGATCAGGGGCCTGTGGTGACCGTGATCGACCCCAAGACCCTCGCCTTGCCCGACTGGCGCGGCAATCAGCGCATCGATAGCCTGCGCAACATCCTGCGCGACGGCCGCGTCTCGCTCATGTTCCTGATCCCCGGCTCGACGACGGCGCTGCGCATCAACGGCACCGCGAAATTGACCGCCGATGCCACATTTTGCCAAAGCTTTACCCGCGACGACAAACACCCAAGCACCGTCATCGTGATCCAGATCGCCGAGGTTTATTCCCAATGCGCCCGCGCCATCCAGCGGTCCGAACTTTGGACTGCGGGCGATGTTTCGCAAGGCCTGCCCTCAGTCGGCACCATGCTGGCCGAGGCATCGAACGGCGCCATCGACGCCTCGGAATATGACCGGGAACGCGCCACACGCGCCCATCTGGGCTGGTGGTAGGCCAATTCCGCCGCCGCTGATTTTTCGCAGAAAAATCGCGTCAGCGCCGGTGCAGCGTGCCAAAGACCCGGTCCCAGAATGTGGTCGTCACGCCGAAATTCAGATCCAGCTGATGATGATGCACGGCATGGGCCCGGATCAGGTTGCGCAGCCGCAACCGCAAGTCCGCGCTCATCCAGCGCGGGCCAAGCCGTGTCACGTGATGCACCGCATAATGCACCGCCACATAGGCCAGATAACCGATCATCAACCCCGAGGTCAGCGCCGCCGCACTGGCCAGATTGGTCAGATACCACAAAGGCAACAAAGCCAGAAAGACAAAGACCAGAACCGTGACCAGCGTGGGCGACCCATGCAACCCCTCGGGCGCGGCATGGTGTTCCATATGCACCGGTTTCAGCCCCGGAAAATGGTGAAAGGCAAATCGGTGGATCAGGTATTCCGCCAGCGTCCAGACCACAAGGCCCGCAGGCACCAGCACCAAGGACAGGGCAATCTGCCATGGCCCGCCATCAAAAGCGGTGGCAAGGCACAGCAGGATCAGCGGCGGATAGATATAGAAATCCATGAAGAACCAGCGCGGCGACATGGCCGTGGCCAGAAAGCCCATGTCCCAGCGCCGCAGGTTTTCGCTGAAACGTCTGGCAAAGGTTCTCGCTGAATGGTCCATGTGCCACCCCTGAAATTCATTTCTATCGCGCCATGTTGCCAGTTTTTGCGAGGAAAATCCAGCGCCCAAACGCCGCATCGGCGCGCGATCCCAAAACTACAGCAATTGCCGATCCTTGCAAAATTACCAAAGATCAAGACCCAAGCCATTGATTTTGCAGGACTTCATAAATCGTCCATATCTGGACGTCCGTAGGTCGGGGTTCTGGCGTGATTTTCGCTGCTGCGAAATTCACGCGACCCGACACTATGCCGCCAGACCCTTGGCGCCCATGTCCAGAAATTTCTCGCGCCGATCGCGGATCAGGAAATCGGGCCGTTTGCCCGAAAGTTCCTTCAGCATGGTCTCGATGGCCTTGCCAACCGCCTCGATCGCCTCCTTGCGGCCGCGCTGTGCCCCGCCCAGGGGTTCCTTGACGATCCGGTCGATCACGCCCAGCTTTTGCAGGTCCTGCGCCGTCAGCCGCAACGCCTCGGCCGCCTCGCGCATCTTCTCGCTGTCCTTCCACAGGATCGAGGCGCAGCCCTCGGGCGAGATCACCGAATAGATCGAATGCTCCAGCATGGCGATGCGGTTTGCCGTGGCAAAGGCCACCGCACCCCCCGAACCGCCCTCGCCAATGATGACCGCGATGACCGGCACACCGATGGACAGGCTGCGCTCGGTTGCCCGCGCGATGGCTTCGGACTGGCCGCGCTCCTCCGCCCCCTTGCCCGGATAGGCGCCGGGCGTGTCCACCAGTGTGACGACGGCCAAGCCGAACTTGTTGGCCATATCCATCAGACGAATGGCCTTGCGATAGCCCTCGGGCCGCGCCATGCCGAAATTCCGCTCGATCCGGGACTTGGTGTCATGGCCCTTTTCGTGCCCGATCACCACGACCGGCTGGTCGTTGAACCGCGCCAACCCGCCCATGACCGCATGATCATCGGCAAAGTTGCGATCCCCGGCCAGCGGGGTAAACTCGGTGAACAAGGCGTCGATGTAATCCTTGCAATGCGGCCGGTCCGGGTGTCGCGCGACCTGACATTTCTGCCAGGCGTTCAGACCCTTATACAGGTCCTTCAGCATCTGGTCGGCCTTGCGATCCAAAGCCTCGGCCTCGGACGACACATCAGCCCCCGAAGCCCCCCGCGCCATGGCCCGCAACTCTTCGGCCTTGCCTTCAATTTCGGCCAGGGGCTTTTCAAACTCCAGATAGTTCATCGCAGGCACTCCGTTCGCAATGGCCCTATATGGCGGCAGCGCCCG
>JAYSWK010000421.1:0-3820 GCA_043718085.1 Rhodobacterales bacterium | reverse complement strand
TGCCCTTGATCGATGGATTGGCCGTCAGCATCGCCCCGGCGGCCTTTTCTGCATCGCCTGAAAAGTCCGGCCCGCCGATGCCCTGTTCATCCACAATCTTGATGTTCGGGTAATCGCTGGCGATGGTGGCCCTGAAGGCGTCATAGCGCTGTTTGGTGACAAAGAAATCGGCGGCATGGAACACCAGACCGATGTCGCCGCCATCCGGCCCCAAAGCCTTGGCCATCAGATGCGCCGAGGCGACGCCGTTGCCATAGTTGTCGGCCGAGACAACCGAGACAAAGTCCGTCCCCGCGACAAAGCCTGCGGGCACGTTGTCCATGAACACAAACTTTGCACCCGCTTCGCCGGCGGCCCGGTAGGCGGCTGCAGTGGCGGTGGGATCGGTTGGGATCGACACGATGATGTCTGGCGCCTGTGCCATGATGGTTTCAAGGTCGCTGACCTGCTTTTCGGGCTTGAAGCCCGCATCGGTCACCGCAATCACCTCGATGCCCATGGCGGCAAACTGAGTTTGCAATCCGTTGATCTGGGCGCGGGACCAATCATTGCCGCCGTAGTGCATGACGATAGCGGCGGTGGCCCCCATCTCTTTGATCTTGGCAAGTTCCTCGTCGGTCAGCACGACCGTTGACGGGGCCGTCGGCTCTTCACCATTGGGGCCCTTCGACAGCACTGTTTCCTGCAATGCGGCCAAGGCGGTATCAGGGTCGGCAAAGGCGGGGACATTCAGCCCCATGACCAGCGCAAGCGCGGTGGCCGAGCCCAAAAGAGCACGTTTGGTAATCATGATGTCTTCCTCCAAAAGAAGATATGGGGTTGCCCCCGATAAAGGACCTGCGGGTCAGCCCGCCAAGGCCCGGTTCAGATAGTCGTGGCTGATCCGCGCCCCTTCGGCAGGGTCGGTCCAGCTATCAAGTTCGGCGCAAACCCAGCCGGCAAAACCCACGTCCTTCATCGCCTGAAGAATGGGATCGGTGGGCACGTCGCCCCGATCCAGCGGCGTGAAGGCGAAGGGCTCTTTCTGGAGCCCTTTCAGATGCACATATGAGATGCGCTGCGCGTGATCTCGGATCAGTTGCGCCGGATCGCCGCCGGCAGCGGCCAGATGGGCCGTGTCGGGGCAAAAGTCGATTTCTGTCAGATCGAAGATCTTGGCGACCTCGGCCGGACCCTCGACGATGGTGGAAAGGTGCGGGTGGTAGTGCGCGCGCAAGGAACGGGCATCGGCGATCGCCTTGACCCGATCCAGCGCCGCGCCCAGCTTATGGTAATCCGCCTCGCGCACCCCATCGAAGCGTTTGGCCCCGCCGCCCACCACCAGATGCGGCGCGCCCAGTTCGGCGGCGCGGTCGGCGGCGCGGGTCACGCGGGCCAATTCCTCGGGCAGGATATCGTCAAAGATGAAATTCCCACCAGCATATGTGGCAACCAGCGCAAGCCCGTTGTCGGCCAAGAGGCTGCGCATTGCGGCAGCACTGTAGTCCAGCAGATTGCCATCGAAAAGCTCGACGCCTTCATAGCCAGCCGCAGCGATATCGGCAAAAGCGCGGTCCATCGCCCCAAAGGTACGATAGCTGAGTTCGGTGATCGAGGTGACCCCCACAGCGTTCCCGCCAAGCGCCCCCCAGCAATTGGCGTGATACGCCAGTTTCCACGCTGCCATCAGTGATCCCCCTGCTGTGCGTCAGGCGGGGCTTTGCCCGCCTGACCGGTCCTGCTCGCGGCCTCCTCAGACCGTATTGAGGTCATTACGCCCGGAATCAGTCTATGTCAATTATATTTCTGCGTATGTATGCTATCTTTTGCATATTTACAGCATAAGTATTTCCTTGAACGACTAAAGATACCCAACTATCTCTGTGAACACAGACCACAGGAGCCGCTTTTGTCGCTGCACGCTGCCGAAACCGCCGAATCGACCCGCTCACGCGGGAAGGGTCGTCCGCGCACCAGCGAGACAGCGGCGCCCTCTCTCGTTGAAATCCTGAACCTGATCCGCAGCGAACGCGCGACCACCCGTCAGGCGTTGGAGCGCGAAAGCGAGTTGGGCCGGGCGGTGGTGGCGGATCGGCTGCAGTTGCTTTCGGATCTGGGCCTTGTCGATGAAAGCGAACTGGGGCTGGCCACCGGCGGGCGCGCCCCGCGCCTTGTGCGCTTTTCGGCCCGACGCGGGCTGGTGCTGGTGGCGACGCTGGACCAGACGGCCATCGGCGTGGGCGTTTCTGACCTGTCGGGTAACCTGTTGACCGAACACCACGAGGCCGCCGACCTGACGGCCCCTGCCTCGCAGCTTGCAAGCAGGCTTGTGGCCTTGTTCCACTGGTGTCTGGAGCGTCAGACCACCCCCACAGCACCTTGGGGCATATCGCTGTCGTTGCCTGGCACGGTGCCCTCGGTGCGGGATGGCGCCTTCATGACGGCCACCCCCCCCGTTCTGCCTGCTTGGGAAGACTTCCCGCTGGTCGAGACGCTGACCCGCCAGTTCGGCGTGCCGGTCTGGATGCGATCCAGTGTGGAAACCATGACCATGGGAGAACTGCACGCCGGTGCGGGGCACGGCCTGCGAACCATGCTGTTTATCAAGGTCGGACGCCGGATCGGGGCGGGGATCGTCTGTGACGGGCAGCTTTATCGCGGCGCGCAAGGGGCGGCGGGCCTGATCGGCGCGCTTCCGGTGATCTCGGACGGGCTGACCGGCACGCTGGATATGATGGCAGGCTCTGACATGATCCAGCGCGAAGGGCGTGCCGCGGCCGACTCCGGTCGCAGTCCGGTTCTGGCCGACCTTTTGCGGCGTGGAGGCGAGATCACCCCCATCGAAGTGTCACAGGCCGCGCAGATCGGCGATCCCGCCGCTGTGGCGATCCTGTCAACATCGGGCCATCTGATCGGGCAAGTTGTGGCCACCCTTGCCAACGCGCTGAACCCTGACATGATCGTGCTGTCGGGCACGCTGGTCCAAACCAACGATATCTTGCTGGCGGGGATCCGTGAGGCGGTTTATGGCGCGTCCCACCCGCTGGTGACGCGCGATCTGCGCATCATTCGCTCGCAGATGGGCAGTTCGGCGGGGCTGGTGGGGGCGGCGCGCGTGGCCTCCGAGGCGATCTTTGCGCCCGCCTTCCTTAAAGACTGGATCATTCAGGGCAAACCGACCCTGCATCCCGATTTCGCCGCCTTCTGCGCGCGTGCGGACAATGCCGAGGTGTCGCAATCGGTCCTCGCGCCGCCATCAGTGCAGGGGAGGAGTTGACCTTGATCATTTCCGGACTCGGGCCCCACGGCGAGCGTGCTGCTCCGCCCGAAAGAGTAAGCCTTCTGCCCGAGGATTGTGCGGCCGCCAAAGCGGCAGGCAAGCGGGTGGCAGTCGTTCTGCACACGCTGAATGGCGATTGGACCAAGTTGCAGATTTCCGGCATGTTGGGCATTTTCGGGGATTGCGGTGTGGTCGTCACCGAGGTGGTCGATTGCGGATTTTCGGCGGATCGGCAGGTGGCCGAACTGGATCGGCTGATCGCGGCGAAACCGGATGGGATCGTGGCCTTGCCTGTGGCAAACGAACAGGTTGTGGCGGCGTTCAGGCGGGTCTCGGCGGCGGGCATCCGTCTGGTTCTACTTGAAAATGTGCCGACCGGCCTTTTGCCCGGCTCCCATTACACCTCGCTGGTGTCGTCGGATAATTTCGGTCTTGGAAGGATGGCCGCAGCGGGGCTAGCCCTTCATCTGGCCGAAGGGGCGGCAGTGGGCGTCCTCGGCTTTGCCGCTGATTTCTTTGCCACGAACGAGCGGGAGATCGCCTTTACCAACTGGATGCAGG
>JAYSWK010000043.1:0-2440 GCA_043718085.1 Rhodobacterales bacterium | reverse complement strand
GGTGGCTTGGCATATTCTTCCTTTTCGCATCTGGCAGGCGTGACTTGCCTTTGGGTTTTGGGTAGAGCTGTGGGGGAAATCAAGGGGGTCCCATGCCGCATCGTCCTTATGTGATCGACCAGATGATTTCGGCCAAGGCCATTGCGGCACGGGTCGAGGCTCTGGCGCGCGAGATTACCGCGCATTTCGTGGGCTGCGACAAGCTGGTCGTGGTGGGGCTGCTGCGTGGGTCCTTTGTCTTTATCGCCGACCTTGTCCGCGAGATCGACCTGCCGGTTCAGGTCGATTTTCTTGAGGCATCGTCCTATGGTGATGCGATGCACACCAGCCGCGAGGTGCGGATCCTGAAAGATCTGCGCGGCGAGATAGCCGGGCAGAATGTGCTGGTGGTCGAGGATATCGTGGACACCGGCTTTACCCTGCATCATGTGGTCAACCTGTTGAAATCTCGCGAACCGGCCATGCTGGAGGTTTGCGCGCTTCTGGACAAACCCAGCCGCCGCGAAGTGCCGATCAGGGCCACCTGGACCGGGTTTGAAATTCCCGATGAATTCGTGGTGGGCTACGGCATCGACTTTGCCCAGCGCAACCGCAACCTGCCCTATATCGGCAAGGTGCGGTTCACGGACGAATAGAATTGCGCCCTTTGCGGTGCCTCTTGAGTATTTGTGCCAGGATGAAGTGTAGGGGTCCGCGATGAATCCGATGTGGTTTTTGCGCATGGCGCGGCTGGTGCGTCATCCCCCTTCGGTCAGGTTGGCCGCCTTGTGGGTTGGGGTGATCCTTGTCTGCCTGTTGATCGGCGGGGCGGAATGGCTTTGGGGCTGGCCCGATTGGCTGACCGTCAATGGCAAGATGCGTAAACTCAAGCCCTGACCCACCCAAAGTTATAGGCCCCTGCCGCAATGCCCGCTTTCCAGAACGGGGGAATAGGCTAAGCTTGACCACAGTGTTTCAGGGCGGAGAGATTTGATCATGCGGCGTGTTTTGGCTTGGCTGGTGGCTTTGGCGATTGTCGGTTTTGGGGTGTTCTGGTTCGTCACGATGCCCTCGCCCCGCGACATGGGCCCCTATGCGGGCCTGACGGGGGACACGGCACATGGCGAGCAGGTGTTCTGGGCCTCGGGCTGTGCGTCCTGCCATGCGGCCCCCGGGGCCAAGGGCGACGCGACGCTGGTGCTGGCAGGGGGCGAGAAATTCGCCTCGCCCTTCGGGACTTTCCTCGCGCCAAACATCTCGACCGACACGGATCAGGGCATCGGAGGGTGGTCTTTGGATGACTTTGTCCATGCGGTGCAGGATGGGATCAGACCGGATGGTGCCCATGAATTTCCGGCCATGCCCTTTGTGGCCTATGCCAGGATGGCGCCGCAGGATGTGGTGGATCTGAAGGCCTATATGGACACCTTGCCCGCTTCGGCCACGCCAAGCTTGCCGCATTCAGTGGGATTTCCCTTCAACATCCGCCGCAGTCTGGGCGGCTGGAAATTCCTGTTTGCCGGCGGCGGCTATGTCATCGACGGCGATCTGACACCCGAGGTGCAGCGTGGACGCTATATTGCCGAGGCCATGGCGCATTGTGGCGAATGCCACACGCCGCGCAATCCGCTGGGCGGACTTTCGACCGCGAAATGGCTGGGGGGGGCGGCGATGCCGGATGGCAAGGGCCGCGTGCCCAACATCACGCCGGGCAAGCTGACCTGGTCCAGGGATGATGTCTTTGCCTATCTTACCACCGGCTTCACCCCGGAATTCGATGTGGTCGGCGGGGCGATGGCGCATGTGGTGGACAACATGGCCCACCTGCCCGAGGCCGATGTCTGGTCGATCGTCGCCTATCTGCAAACCGTACCCGCCGTGCCATGATGGTTCTGATCGGCCAGTATGACAGCCCGTTCGTGCGCCGGGTCGGCATTGCGTTGACTTTTTACAAGCTGCCCTTCGAACATCAGCCATGGTCGGTCTTTGGTGATGCGGACAAATTGGCTGCGGTGAACCCGTTGATGCGGGTGCCGACCATGGTGTTGGACGACGGTTTCGTTCTGACCGACAGCCACATGATTCTGGACCATCTGGACAGTCTGGTGCCCGATCCGATGTTTCCGCGCGCGGAACCTGCACGCCACCTTGCGCTGAAGATCGCAACGCTAGGGACCGGACTGGCCGAAAAGGCCGTCAGCCTGTTTTACGAACGCCGTCTGCATGACGTGGTGTCGGCAAGCTGGGAGACGCGCTGCCGACGCCAGATCGGCGCCATCCTGACTGCGCTGGAGGCCGACCGCGCCACTCGTCCCGGCCCCTTCTGGTTCGACCGGATGGGCCATGCCGATATCGCCGTCGCCTGCGCCCTGCGCTTTGCCACCGCGGCGTTGCCGGGTGCGTTGGACCTGTCCGCCTGCCCCCGATTGCTGGACGACGCGGCGCGGCTTGAGGCAACGGC
>JAYSWK010000420.1:0-3821 GCA_043718085.1 Rhodobacterales bacterium | reverse complement strand
CGGGCAGCCAGACATCGGGGGTTGGCCTTGGCGGAAGCGACCAGATCACCGGAACGGGCGGCAACAATTTTCTCGTCGGCGATTTCTTCACGCTGGCCTATTTCGATTGCTTCAATTCCGCAGGCAACCAGATTGCGCCCCTGCCGGCCTACGACCTGACCCAGCGGGGGCAGGATGTGCTTTATGGCGGCGCGATGAACGATACGCTGGTCGCCGATCAGGGCGATGACCTGCTTAATGGCGGCACGGGGGATGACACGTTCTTGGTCTGGTCCCAGGACATGGGCGTTGACCGCTTTCGCGGCGGATCGCACGCCTTTCGTGGCGATGTCGTGGTGTTCGAGGACACATGGCAATTGGGGTTCACCTATTTCTTCACCATGCGGCTGGTGCTGGATCAGGCCGCCGAAATCGAGAGTGTCAGGCTCAACGGCTTTGGCCTGCACGGAACCGCCGGCGACGACCTTTTCGATTTCGGCGGAACGAGCCTGGTCTATGGGGCGCATGGCGCGCAGGGCCAGGCCATCGAAATGGGTGCCGGCGATGACCGCTTCACGGGCTCGACCAGCGGCGACACGGTTCGACTGGGCAGCGGCGACGACACGGCCGACGGTCGGGACGGCGCCAATGTCATGTTCGGCGACGACGGCAATGACCGGATCCGCTGCGGGCCGGACGGGGACACTCTGTATGGCGGTTCCGGCAATGACACGCTGACCGGAGGCGGTGGCTGGGCGGTGATCTATGGCGGCGCCGGGGACGATCTGATCAACGCGGGGCACAGCACATCCGATGGCGGCGTCGGCCGCGACACGATCACGGCAAACACGGCGACCGGTGGCGGCGACGACGATGTCCTGACCGGGGTGTCGTTGTCGGGCGATGCCGGGAACGACGTGCTGACCGGCCTGCGCAGCGAGGACAGTCTTGCGGGCGGTTCGGGCGACGACAGTCTGACCGGCAATGCCTACGATGACCGGCTTTATGGCGGTGCCGGGGCGGACCGGATGGAGGGCGGCGCGGGCAACGATGTTTACGAGGTCGACAATCTTCTGGATGTGGTCGTGGAACTTGCCACGGCGCGCGGCGGCATCGACACTGTCCAGACCGTTTTGACCCTGTTCCATATGCAGGCCGGTATCGAGCGGCTGGTGTTCCTGACGGCAGAGGATTGTCAGGGCTCAGGCACCGCCGCCAAGGACTCGATCGACGGCGACGCCGGGAATGACAGCCTTGCAGGGCTGGAGGGCGACGATCAGATTCTGGGCGGCGACGGCGCCAACACGCTCGACGGCGGTGCGGGAAACGACACCATCGGCTGCGGCGCAGGCGGATCGCTGATCTTTGGCGGGAGCGGCGACGACTTTCTCGGCGGCGGCGCCGGCAATGACACGATCTTCGGCGGCCTGGGGCACGACACATTGTCGGGCGGCGACGGCGATGACCTTTTTGTCATGGATGATGCTGGGGCGATCATCGCCTATTGGATCGACCAGGGTGGTTCGGACACCGTCCAGACCGCGCTGGAACGTTTCGAGATCACCTACTATGATGGCATCGAAAACCTGACCCACGATGCGGCGTCGGATTTTCTGGGCCGAGGCAATCGGCTGGCGAATGTGCTTGTGGGCAACGCCGGTGCCGACACGCTGGACGGCCTTGGCGCACGCGACACGCTGACGGGGGGCGAGGGGGCGGATGTCTTCGTGTTCTCGACCATGCTTGCGACCGGCAATGTCGATACCATCGTCGATTTCACCCCGGGCACCGACCGCATTCGCCTGGAAGGCAGCGCCTTTGGTGCGCCGTTTGCCGGCATGACCGCGGGGCGCCTGTCCGTCTCGGCCTTCAAGGAACTGGGAGCGGGAAATGCCCTGGACGCCGATGACCGCATCCTGTTCGATCCGGCGACCGGGCGGATCTTCTACGATTCCGATGGCAATGGCGCCGGCGGCCGCATCCTGTTCGCCTATGTCGCGGCGGGGACCGTGCTGAGCCACGGCGATTTCTGGGTGACCTGACATTCACGGGCTTTGCGCATTTCGAAATCCGTTTGCCTGCAACCGGTTCTTCTGATTTGTTGAAGACCGCATGTTCCGGTTGAAAAGGTTGACATGGCCACGCTTTACACCAATGGCGATTTTGTCACGCTGAGCCCTGCGCAGTTCAACAGTTACACGCTGATCCGGTATTCCGCGGCCGACCCGACCCATTTTGTCTTGCTGGGCTTCACATCCTCGGGTGCGGTCAATTTCGCGACCAAGCTCGGCACGGTTTCGGCGGAAATCGACGGCTGGACCGGCAACGACAACATCCTGTCCGGCGCCGGAAATGACTCGCTGTGGGGCAACAGCGGCTCCGACACACTATCGGGCGGGTTGGGCAATGACCTGCTGGTCGGCGACTGGGACACATCGGACCGGACCGGCAACGATGCGCTTTATGGCGGCGCTGGCGATGACGAGCTGATCGGCGGCACTGGCAATGACGCACTTTACGGCGGCGACGGCAATGATGTTTTCACTTATGGAGATACTTCAACGGGCAATGACCTGCTTTCCGGTGGGGCCGGGATCGACGCGTTATCGGTGCGGGACATTTTCGGGCATGGCGTGTACGAGGCCGAGTTCCATCGCCTGGTGCTGAATGCCGCGGCCTCGGTTGAATATTTTGCCTTGGATAACCTGTCGATCATGCTGCATGGCACTGATGGCGGCGACCTGATCGATCTCAGCGGGACAGTGGCGTTGATTTGGAATGGCGTTGCTTACGACGACCAGTTTCAGTTCGCCTTCATGGGCGGGAACGATACATTTGCCGGCTCGGTGTCGGACGACAGGATCTATGTGACCTCTGGCAATGACCGGATCAGTCTGGGCGATGGCAACGACAGCCTGCATGTGCTGGACGGCACCATCGCAGGCGACGTTCTGGATGGCGGGGCAGGGAACGACTTTATCGAACTGGGGACCACAACGGCCACACCGGGAAGCGGCGGCACGATTGTTCTGGACAGTCTGGGCTACTTCCTTTCCTTGGGATTTGAATCCATTCTGGTCAATTCCGATTTGCATGTCCAAGGCACGGACACGGCAAATGTATTTGACCTTCCGGCCTGGTCCGGCGTCCAGATCAACGCGGGCATTGAACTGTTGGGCGGTAACGACCGCCTGATCGCCGGCGCAGGCCGAGTTTGGGTCGATGGCGGAACCGGTAGCGACACCTTGGTGGGCGGGGCGGGTGACGACCGGTTGATCGGGGGAAGAGGTGCCGACCGCATGATCGGTGGCGAGGGCGGCGACACGTATCAGGTCAATTCGGCACAGGATGTGGTGATCGAACGGGGCAGCACGGGGGTGGACACCATTCAGGTTTCCCTGGGCCATTGGCGTTTGGACGCTGCCTTTGAAAATCTGGAGGCTTTCGGAACCAAGGGTCTGATCGGTGCCGGCAACGACGCCGACAACGCTTTGACGGGGGGCGAGGGCCAGGACAGCCTGTCGGGTCTGCGCGGCAATGACACGCTTTCGGGCGCGGATCTTGACACTTTGATCGGGGGTCGGGGTGATGACCTTTATGTCGTCAGCGGTGTGGGGGTGACCCTGGTCGAACTGGCGGATGCTGGTGTGGACACCGTCCTGGCCAAGAACATCGGCGCATGGACGCTGGCGGCTGAATTCGAAAACCTGGTGTACGACGGCTTTGATGCCTTTTTCGGCGTTGGGAACGAGGCGAACAATTTGCTGAAGGCGAATTACGGGAATGACACGCTGCGCGGCATGGGCGGCGATGACACGCTGGATGGCGGCGGCGGCCTGAAT
>JAYSWK010000419.1:0-3821 GCA_043718085.1 Rhodobacterales bacterium | reverse complement strand
TGATCATCATGATCCGGCGGTTGATGCCGTACAATTGGTCGATCAGCGCGTCGATCCGGTTGTTGTGCAGGTGCAATTCGTTGACCAGCACAACGATTTCCGAGCGCAGCTTTTGATAGGCGGCCTCGTCGCTGGCCGAAAAGCGGGTCTTTTCGGACAGGGTCGCGGTCATGCGCAGATCCTGCATCTCGCTCAGCTTGCTGTAATCGCGGGCGATCAGGTCCAGCGTTTCCAGAACCTTGGGCTTCAGCGCCGCCTCCATCGCGGCCAGCGACATGGCAGCGCCATCCTCGTCATCCTCGTCATCTTCGGCCGAGGCGATCAGCGGGTTGCCGTCGGCGTCCAGCTCTGGCTCATCCGAGGCCGTGCGGCGTGGCGCATTGGCGATATCCACGCCGTCAAGTTCGGCCCCGACCATGCCGTCTTCGCCATCCAGCGAGCGGCCAAAGGTCGCCTCAAGGTCGATCACATCGCGCAGCAGAATGTCTTCGGACAAAAGTTCGTCGCGCCAGATGATGATGGCCTGAAAGGTCAGCGGGCTTTCGCACAGGCCCGCGATCATCGTGTTGCGGCCCGCCTCGATCCGCTTGGCAATCGCTATTTCGCCCTCGCGCGATAATAGCTCGACCGAGCCCATTTCGCGCAGATACATCCGGACCGGGTCATCGGTGCGGTCCAGCGCCTCGGTCGTCGTGCCGACCACGGCCACTTCGCGGCTGGTCGAGGCGGTCTCGACCAGATCGCCACCCGGAACCTCGGCCTCGTCGGCCTCGTCATTCTCGATGATGTTGATGCCCATTTCGGACAGCATCGACATCACATCCTCGATCTGTTCGGAACTGACCTGATCGGGCGGCATCACCGTGTTCAACTGGTCATAGGTGATATAGCCGCGCTCACGGGCGTCGGCGATCATCTTCTTGACCGCGGTCTGGCTCATGTCCAGCGAGACATCTGCCTCATCGCTTTCGGGCTTTGCTTCGTCAGTGTCTTTGGCGGCCATGGGGACTCCGGTGCGAATCAGGGGGCGAATCGGATGGGCGAATCAGGCGAATCAGGCGTTGGACCGACTCAATAGCGCGAATCAGGACCAAGTTGCAGGGGCGATCAGTGCTTTTTCTTCTCCCATACGCGCGAGGTGATAAGGCTTTGCAAATGGTTCGACAAAGCGGCGCGGTCCTCGCCCAGTTCACCGGCATCGGCACGGGGCGGATGATCCGCGCGGTGGCGGGCGGCGGCGGCCTGGGAAAGGCGCCAGGTCAGGCCCTCATCAGCCACACCGCTCAGGTCTTCAACGGCATCCTCCACTTCGCGCCGCATGCCGCGACGCGCGTCAAGCTTGGCCAATTCCTCGGCCAGGCACAAAGCAGCAAGGTCTGTATCGGTGCGGTTGCGCACGGGGGGCGCGATCAGGACATGGGGGCGCGACATCAGGGCGTCAAGGGCGGCGGGAGAAGCCCGGCGCAGGCGGTCCTCCAACGTTGTCACGTCCATATGGCTGAGCAGGATCGCCCGGATCGCCACATGCCCCTCGCCCAGCAAGTCGATCCGCTCCAGCGCGCTTTCAAAGCGGTGGATCAGCGTGGGATGGATGATCAGGATTGCCAGGATCACGGCCTCGCGCAGCAATTCATCGACCGGACCCGATGCCGTGGCCAGAAGCGACCCCCGGGTCGAGGCCAGCGCATTCTGCGGCACCTCGACAAAGCGGCCCTTGCGCGTCGGCTGCCAGTTCGGGCGGGCGCGGTTGCCGAACAGGTCCAGCCGCAGGCGCTTGACCTCTTCGCCATAATGGCTGCGGATCGACGGGTCGGTGATGCGGGCGATGGTGGCGCGCAGGGTCTTGTCCAGCGCCGCCTTGCGTTCGGGGCTGTCAAAGCTGCGCCCCTCGGTTTCACGCCGCCACATCAGGTTGACCATGGGTTGGGCCTCGTCCAGCACCTTTTGCATGGCACCCGCGCCTTGGGCCTTGATCAGGTCGTCGGGGTCAAGACCAAGGGGCAGGATGGCAAAGCGCAGCCCCTTGCCGGCCTCAAGCAGCGGCAAGGCCAGATCCACCACGCGCAGGGCGGCGGCGATGCCCGCCTTGTCGCCGTCCAGTGCGATGATCGGCTCGTCATGGATGCGCCACATCAGACGCAGCTGATCCTCGGTCACGGCGGTGCCAAGGGGGGCAACCGAAGATTTGAACCCGGCCTCGACCAAAGCGATGACATCCATATAGCCTTCGGCCACGATCAGGGGCTGGCCCTTGCCAGCGGCCTCACGCGCGGGGCCATGGTTGAACAGGCTGCGCCCCTTGTCGAACAGAAGGGTCTCGGGGCCGTTCAGATATTTGGCAGGATCCTCCGCCGACATGGCCCGCCCGCCCAGCGACATGGCCCGCCCCCGTGCATCGCGGATCGGAAAAATGATCCGGCCCCGGAACCGGTCATAAGGCGGGCCACCCTTGTCGGATTTGACGCAAAGCCCGCTGTCGACGATCAGATCATCGGCAAAGCCCCTGTCCTTCAACGCCTGATGCAGTTTTTGCCAGCTGTCCGGGGCAAAGCCCACCTCCCAGCGGTCCTGCGCGGCCTGCGACAAGCCACGCTTGGCGATATAGGCCCGCGCCTCGGCCGCGGCCGAGGTTTTCAGCTGCAGGCGGAACCATTTGAACGCCTCGTCCATGACACGCGCAAGTTCGGTCCTGCGGTCGGCCCGCTCGGCCTCGACCGGATCGCGGGCGGGCATCGCCATGCCGGCCTCGCGCGCCAGAATTTCGACGGCTTCGATGAAGCTGACATTCTCGGTTTCCTTGACGAAGGTGACACCGTCGCCCTTGGCGTGACAGCCAAAGCAATAGTAAAACCCCTTGCGGTCATCGACATGGAACGAGGCGGTCTTTTCCTGATGGAACGGACATGGCGCCCAAAGATCGCCCTTGCCCGGATTGGACTTGCGCGCATCCCATGTGACCTTGCGCCCGACCACCTGTGACAGCGAGGTGCGGGTGCGAAGCTCGTCAAGGAATCCCGGTGGCAGGTTCATGATCCCTATATCGGGTGTGGCGTGGCTTTGGGCAAGCGGCCAAATCTTTTCGAAAAGATTTGCAAATTTCTTCGAAGAAATTTGGCGGCTCGGAGCCGGGCGCTAGAGCGGGATGGGTTTTCATGGAGCCAA
Source organism: Rhodobacterales bacterium (assembly GCA_043718085.1). Lineage (GTDB taxonomy): Bacteria > Pseudomonadota > Alphaproteobacteria > Rhodobacterales > Rhodobacteraceae > Stagnihabitans. Next base: position 659 of record JAYSWK010000419.1, on the reverse strand, counting down.
AGAGACTATCGGAAATCGCGTTCGAGCGAATGCGAGAGGCAGCGATTTTCGATTCCATGCAAACCCATCCCGCTTTAGCCCAGGATATCGGTCATCACCCGGTGAAACAGGCGCGCGCCCAACGGGATCAGCGCGTCTGGAAAGTCATAATCGGGGTTGTGCAACTGGGGGTGCCTTTCGCCCGAACCCAGAAACAGCATCGCCATCCTGGTGCCGTCCGTGCCAAAGCGCCCGAAATCCTCGGATCCGCGCAGGGGCAAACTGGCGTCGGTATGGGGCATGTTCAACGCATCCAGTGCCGCTGTCAGGCGGGTGATGGCTTCGGGATCGTTCACGGTGGCCGAAAAATCATCCTGCGTGACGAAAGCCGCCTGCAAACCGTCGCGGGCGGCCTCGGCGCACACCAGCGCCTCGGCCTCGGCGCGCAGGGCGGCCATCGGGCTGTCGTCGCGGGTGCGCAGCTTGACCCACAACTCGCCATATCCCGGCGAGATGCCAAAGGCGGGCTCGCCGACGCGGGTATGGGTGATGGTGACCATGCGGAAATCGGCCGTCAGGGTGCCACCGGGACCCAGCGCCAGCAAAGCCGGGATCAGCCGCGCAATCGCATGCACCGGCGAGGTGCCGGTTTCCGGCATCGAGGCATGTGCGGTCTTGCC
>JAYSWK010000418.1:0-3822 GCA_043718085.1 Rhodobacterales bacterium | reverse complement strand
TTCTGGGCGACAAGGCCAATGCGACACGGCCCGAGATCGAGCAGATCCTGATCCGCTGCGACAATGGCGCCGATGCCGAGCAGTTTGAACGCGAGTTGTACATCATCCGCCGCCGGATCGAAAAAGCCGCCCTGGCCGCGCAGATTCAGGGGGTTTACCTGTGTTCGCTGTCGTGCCGGTCGATCATCTACAAGGGGATGATGCTGGCCGAGCAGGTCGCTACGTTCTATCCCGACCTGATGGACGAGCGGTTTGAAAGCGCCTTTGCCATCTATCACCAACGCTATTCGACCAACACGTTTCCGCAGTGGTGGCTGGCCCAGCCCTTTCGCATGTTGGCCCATAACGGCGAGATCAACACGCTGAAGGGCAATATCAACTGGATGAAATCCCACGAGATCCGGATGGCCAGCGCCACATTCGGTGACGCGGCCGAGGATATCAAGCCGATCATCCCGCCCGCCACATCGGACAGCGGTGCGCTGGACGCCGTGTTCGAGGCGCTGGTGCGGTCGGGCCGGACTGCGCCCATGGCCAAGACCATGCTGGTGCCCGAAGCCTGGAGCAAGGCCACGACCAACATGCCCAAGGCCTGGGCGGACATGTATTCCTATTGCAACTCGGTCATCGAGCCGTGGGACGGGCCTGCTGCACTGGCCATGACGGATGGGCGCTGGGTTTGCGGGGGGCTGGACCGCAACGGCCTGCGCCCGATGCGCTACGTCATTACGGGCGATGGGCTGCTGATTGCGGGATCGGAGGCCGGGATGGTGCCGGTGGATGAAAGCACGGTGCGCGAAAAGGGCGCGCTGGGGCCGGGGCAGATGATTGCCGTCGATATGGTCGAGGGCAAGCTGTATCACGACACGGCCCTGAAGGACAAACTGGCCAGCGCCCAGCCTTATGGCGACTGGGTGGGCAAGATCGTCGATCTGAACGCGCTGCTGAAAGATGTGCCAGAGCTACCGCTGTTTACCGGGGCAGAGCTGCGTCGCCGCCAGATCGCGGCGGGTTATACGCTGGAAGAGCTGGAGCAGATCCTGGCGCCCATGGCCGAGGATGGCAAGGAAATGATCGCCTCGATGGGCGACGACACGCCGGCGGCGGTGCTTTCGAGCCAATATCGCCCGCTTAGTCACTATTTCCGGCAGAATTTCAGCCAGGTCACCAACCCGCCGATCGACAGTTTGCGCGAGGGCCGGGTGATGTCGCTGAAAACGCGCTTTGGCAATCTGCGCAATGTGCTGGACGAAAATTCGAGCCAGACCAAGATTCTGGTGCTGGAAAGCCCGTTTCTGGGCAATGGAGAATTCGACGTTCTGGTCAAGCGTTTCGGCGCGCAGATCGGCTTTATCGACTGCACCTTTGCCGCCGGGCCCGATGCCTTGCGCAAGGGGCTGGAACGCATTCGCGCCGAGGCCGAGGATGCGGTGCGGTCGGGGGCCGGGCAATTGGTGCTGACCGACCAGCATCAGGGCAGCGACAAGGTCGCAATGCCGATGATCCTGGCGACCAGTGCAGTTCATTCCTGGCTGACCCGCAAGGGGCTGCGGACCTTCTGTTCGATCAACGTGCGCGCGGCGGAGTGCATCGACCCGCATTACTTTGCCGTGCTGATCGGCTGCGGGGCCACGACGGTCAACGCCTATCTGGCCGAGGATTCGATTGCCGACCGGGTGACGCGCGGATTGATCGACGGCAACCTGCTGGATGCCATGCGCCGCTACCGTGACGCCATCGACGCGGGGCTGTTGAAAATCATGTCGAAGATGGGCATTTCGGTGATCTCCAGCTATCGCGGGGGGTTGAATTTCGAAGCGGTGGGCCTGTCGCGCGCCATGGTGGCCGAATACTTCCCCGGCATGCAAAGCCGCATTTCGGGCATCGGGTTGAACGGCATCCAGATGGAAAGCGAAGAGGTCCATGCCAAAGGCTGGCGCGCCGGCACGGATGTGCTGCCGGTGGGTGGATTTTACAAGGCGCGGCGGTCTGGCGAAAAGCACGCCTGGGAAGCCCAGACGATGCATATGCTGCAATCGGCGTGTGACAGAGCCTCTTTTGACCTATGGAAGCAGTATTCGGCGGCGATGCGGGCCAATCCGCCAATCCATATCCGCGACCTTCTGGACATCAAGGCTTTGGGCAAACCAGTGCCGATTGAGGAGGTGGAAAGCATCACCTCGATCCGCAAGCGGTTCGTGACGCCGGGCATGTCCCTGGGCGCGCTGTCGCCCGAGGCGCACAAGACGCTGAACGTGGCGATGAACCGGATCGGGGCGAAAAGCGACAGTGGCGAGGGTGGCGAGGACCCGGCGCATTTCGTGCCGGAACCCAATGGCGACAACCCATCGGCCAAGATCAAGCAGGTGGCCAGTGGCCGGTTCGGCGTGACCGCCGAATATCTGAACGCTTGCGAGGAGTTGGAGATCAAGGTGGCCCAGGGCGCCAAGCCTGGCGAGGGCGGCCAGTTGCCGGGCCTGAAGGTCACGGCGCTGATCGCGCGGCTGCGCCATGCGACGCCGGGGGTGACGCTGATCAGCCCGCCGCCGCATCATGACATCTATTCGATCGAGGATCTGGCCCAGCTGATCTATGATCTGAAGCAGATCAACCCGCGGGCCAAGGTTTGCGTCAAGCTGGTGTCCTCGTCGGGCGTGGGCACGATTGCGGCGGGTGTGGCCAAGGCCAAGGCGGATGTCATCCTGATCTCGGGCCACAATGGCGGCACCGGGGCCTCGCCCGCCACGTCGATCAAATATGCCGGCCTGCCGTGGGAGATGGGCCTGACCGAGGCGCATCAGGTTCTGGCGATGAACAACCTGCGCGAGCGCATCACCTTGCGGACGGATGGGGGGCTGCGCACGGGCCGGGATGTGGTCATGGCCGCCATGATGGGGGCCGAGGAATTTGGCATCGGCACGGCGGCGCTGATCGCCATGGGTTGCATCATGGTGCGTCAGTGCCAGTCCAACACCTGCCCGGTCGGCGTGTGCACGCAGAACCCGCAACTGCGCGACAAATTCACCGGCACGGCGGACAAGGTAGTGAACCTGATCACCTTTTATGCCCAGGAAGTGCGCGAGATTCTGGCCAGCATCGGTGCGCGGTCGATGGATGAGATCATCGGGCGGGCGGATCTGCTGAGCCAGGTGTCGCGCGGGGCCGCGCATCTGGATGATCTGGACCTGAACCCCTTGCTGATCACGGTCGATGGCGCGTCGAAGATCACCTATGACCGCTCCAAACCCCGCAACCATGTGCCCGATACGCTGGACGCCGAGATCGTCAAGGACGGCGCGCGGTTCTTTGAGGATGGCGAAAAGATGCAGCTGTCCTATGCCGTGCGCAACACGCTGCGCACCATCGGCACGCGGGCCAGTAGCCATATCGTCAAGAAATTCGGCATGCGCAACGCGTTGCAGCCCGATCATCTGACGGTCAAGCTGACCGGAAGTTGCGGCCAGTCGCTGGGGGCATTCGCGGTGCGGGGACTGAAGCTGGAGGTCATGGGCGATGCCAATGACTATGTCGGCAAGGGTCTGTCGGGCGGCACGATCACCCTGCGCCCGGCAATGAATTCGCCGCTGACCGCCGCCGACAACACCATCATCGGCAACACGGTGCTGTATGGGGCGACGGCGGGTTATCTGTATGCCGCAGGCCGGGCCGGTGAGCGGTTCGCGGTGCGCAACTCGGGTGCCTCGGTCGTGGTCGAGGGCTGCGGGTCGAACGGGTGCGAATACATGACCGGCGGCGTGGCGGTGATCCTGGGCGGGATCGGTGCCAACTTTGGTGCGGGCATGACCGGGGGCATGGCTTATG
>JAYSWK010000417.1:0-3830 GCA_043718085.1 Rhodobacterales bacterium | reverse complement strand
CCTGCGGTCGCGCCTGAATGATCACGCCCTTGGCCAACAGCTTTTCGGTAACCTGTTCACCCGTCGGGCGGATGGTCAGCAGTTGCGTGCCATCCTTTGTCGTGATCCGAACCTTCTCGCCGTCCAGCTCGACCGCCTTGACATCGCCGGCCTCGACCTGCGCGATAAAGTCGGAAAAGGGAACGGTCTGTGTGTTGACCGACGCGCCGCTGTTGAACATCTGGAACAGGGCCAGAACCAGAAGCAGAAGAACCACCCAGAATGCGATGTTGCGAGCATTACCCACGAACAAACTCCTTGCTGTGCCGCGCCCCGTACGGGCACCCAGCCATTTCATCAAACTGCCATTGCCAGACAAGATAGACATTCGTAAGGCCGGTTCAATGCGTTATCACGGAATGATGCAAAGCTGCCGCATCGAAAAGCGGTTTGGCGCTGTAGCCGGGGCCAAATCCGGCATGCGGCGCGGCGATCAACCGGTCGGCGTGCCACAGCGCCGGGCTTGCCAGCAGCGCCGCGCGCGGCAATCCGCTGGCGCGCCAGTTGGCACAAAGCGCGATGCCCGCCCCAAGGGCACGGATTTGCGCGCCCGGCAAGGCCGGTCCCTCGATCCGCCACAGCCCATCCCAGACCTGCCCCGCCAAGGCCACCTGACCCGCCACGGCCCTGGCCTCGCGAAAGGCCCATAACCGCCCGCCAACCCGCTGAAACCGGCATCCCGCAAGAACGCCATCCTTGCCTGCGCCCAGCCGCGCCAAAAGCGCCTGAATGGCCGCGCCGCGCGGCGCATAATCGCCGGGCGCCAACCGCAGGATGACCTTGATCAAAAGCCGGCGCTGCACCTCGGACGGGATGCGCGCAAGCCCGTCCATATCCAGCACAACCCCCAGACCATGATCGCTGACAATGCGTCCCCATGCGTCCGATGCCACCGCGTCCAGCGCCAGACGCGCCTCGGCCAGATGCCCAGCAACCTCGGCCAGGCGCTCGGCCGTCAAGCCAAGGGGATGCAACGCCACCAACGCCCGGCGCGCCCTGACCCGTTCGAACCGCGCATTGTCATTCGATGGATCCTCGGCCCAGCCCAGCCCCCGCGCGCGCAAGTAGTCGCGCAACTCGCCGCGCGACACCGCCAGCAAGGGCCGCAGCCAAATGACCCCGCCCTCATGCCAGCAGGCGACCATTGCAGCCAGCCCGTCCACCCCGGCGCCCCGCGCCAGCCGCATCAGGAAAGTTTCGGCCACATCATCCCGCGTATGGGCCAAAGCCACCCGCCCTATGCCCCGCGCCACAGCCCAGTCCGCAATCAGCCGCCGCCGTCCGCGCCGCGCCGCATCCTGCAAATTGCCGCGCCCATCCCAGGCCCAGCGCAGGATCTGATGCGGCACCCCCAGCCCGGCGCAGATCCGCCCCACCTCGGCCGCCTCTGCCGCAGCCTCGGGCCGCAACCCGTGATCCACCGTGGCCACCTGCACGGCCACCCCGGCCTCGATGGCCAGATACAGCATGGCCAGACTGTCCCCGCCCCCGGAAACACCCAAGCCCAGGCGCATGTCCTGACCTTTTGCAAATACTCCGCCAGGGGGTCCGGGGGCGTGCGCAGCGCCCCCGGCGGCTGGCAAAAGGCGCAGGCTTTGCTGGAACCGCGCCGCAAGCCCGTCGCTCACGTGCAGCCCAGCCCCTGCCTTGCCGCCATGGCATTGGTCTCATCGACGCTGCCGGGAAAACGCTTGCCCACCTCGGCCAGGGTCACGCAGGCCTCGGGCGTCTGGCCCAACTTGCCCAAAGCCACCCCAAGCTTGGTCAGGGCCTCGCCCGCCAATCCGCTGTCCGGCTTGCCCGAAAACGCATCCAGATAGGACCGCGCCGCTTGCGATGTATCACCCAGCTGCGTCAAGGCATCGCCCCGCAGCACACCCGCCTGTTGCGTCAGTTCCCCGGCAGGATAGGTCTGGGCATAGGCCGCAAAGAGGTCCGCGGCGGCACGAAAGTCACCGGAGGCGAGCACCGCCTGGGCCCGGTCAAAATCCGCCTGTTCATTGACGGCCATTTCCGGCGCGTCATCGGTTGGGGTGGCCGCCGCCGTTCCATCCGTCGCCGGATCGGGAATGGTGGCGGCCGTGCCATCGGCAGGCAGTGCCACCTCGGCCGTGCCACCCAGTTCGGGCGTCGCGGGCAAGGCAGCCGGATCGCACCCTTCGGTCAATTCGCACAGGCGAAACTCAAGATCGCCAATGCGGTTCGTGCCGTCCTCGACCAACTGGGACAGTTTCAACTGCACCTGTTCGGTCTTGGCGGTCAGCTCAGCCATGGCCGCCTCCAGCGCGTCCATCCGCGCCAAAGGGTCGGCCCCAGCCGTGCCGTTCGTGGTGGCACCCGTCGCGACCAGCTCCTGCTTCAGCGCGTTGAACTCGGCAGCCAGCGCCGCCAATTCCGCCTTGACGTCCGCCAGGCTCTGCGCCCGGTCCTGGGCCAGGGCCGGACCGGAGGCCAAAAGCGCGATCAGCACAAGCCAGCGCATGCGATCAGGCCCCCGCGCCCAGCGACAGCACCGTTACGGCCCGGCGGTTCTGCGCATAGCAGCTTTCATCCGAACACAGCGCAATCGGGCGCAGTTTGCCGTAAGGGATGGTTTGAATGCGGCCGCCCGAAACCCCCTTGGCGATCAGATAGTTCTTGACCGATTCCGCGCGCCGCGCACTCAGCGCCAGGTTGTGGTCCATCGTGCCCTGCTCGTCCGCATGGCCCTCGACGATGATGGCATAGTCCGGATTGGCCAAAAGCCAACCCGCCTGCCCGTCCAGAATCGAACGCGCCTCATCGGTCAGCGTGTGCTCTTCCAGTTCGAAATGCACCCTGTCGCCAACCGTCGCGTTGAAATAGGCCACCGAGGCCGGGTTGTTCGGATCGCCAAGGCCCGAGGTTGACACCCCGTCGCCGCCCAGGCCCGATCCGCCCTGCCCGTCCGCGCCAGAACCCGAACCCGAACCTGCGCCATAGCGGTTGGGATTGTTGCAAGCGGCCAGCCCCATGGCCGCGACGATCAGCAGAACTTTGGGCAGAAGGCTCATGTTCATCGGTGTTTCCTTTGTTCTTATTGGCTCGATTTAGGCCATCATACACGGTTTGGGCTGGGCTGTTAACCCGCCGCTCTCGCTCAATTTCACGGCAGCAACGGTGACCATGCCGGGTCAGAGGCCGCGGTTTCCGTCGGCACCTGATGGGCATTGCGCCCCGAGATGTCCACCGACCACAGCGTGGCCGACCCGCCCGCCCCCGAGGTTTCGCGCGTGAACATCACCACACGTCCATTGGGCGCCCAGCTTGGCCCCTCATCCAGGAAAGACGAGGTCAACAGCCGTTCCTCGCTGCCATCGGTGCGGAACACACCGATATGGAACTTGCCGTCGCCGATCTTGGTGAAGGCGATCAGATCGCCGCGCGGGCTCCAGACCGGGGTGCCATATTTGCCCTTGCCGGACGAGATGCGTGTGGGCTCGCCACCGCCTGCCGACATGACATAGATCTGCTGACTGCCCGACCGGTCGCTTTCAAACACGATCTGGCTGCCATCGGGGCTGAAGCTGGGGGCCGTCTCGATCGAGGGGGCGTTGGTCAACTGTCGCACCTGGCCGCTGCCAATATCCATCGCATAGATGTCCGCGTTGCCATCCTTTTCCAGACTGAACACGACCGTCTGCCCATCCGGAGCGAACCGCGGGGCAAAGGTCATGGTGCCCGGCTGTTCGTCCAGAACCCGGGTTTTCAGGCTGGCCGTGTCCATCACATAGATGCGCGGAAGTCCCGTGGCGTAAGAGGTGAACAGGATC
>JAYSWK010000416.1:0-9573 GCA_043718085.1 Rhodobacterales bacterium | reverse complement strand
CGGGATGGGTTTTCATGGAAACAAACCCCATCGGGAAACGCGTTCGAGCGCATGCGAGAGGCAGCGTTTTCCGCGACCATGCAAACCCATCCCGCTTTAAACATCCAGCTCAGTGCCAAGACCCAGCGCCTTGGCACGGGCCACCACACGCGCAGCCACAGCCAGGTCTTGCAGCGCAACACCCGTGCCGTCAAACAGTGTAACCTCTTGATCTGACGTGCGTCCTGCATGTCGGCCAACCAGCACCTCACCAATCGGCACGATCGACGCGGCGTCCAAAAGCCCCATGCCCACCGCATGCTGCGCCTCGCCGATGGTGATGGATTGCGCCACCTCATCGGTGAACACCCGCGCCCGGGCCACCAGTGCCGCCTCGACCTCTTGCTTGCCCTTGGTGTCGGTGCCCATGCAGGCCAGATGGGTGCCGGGACGGACATGGCCGCTCATCAGGCTGGCCGCCGGGGCCGAGGTGATGGTGATGATGACATCGGCCTGGGCCCCAAGCGCGTCCAGCGTCACCGCCTCGAAAGGCAGGCCCAGTTCGGCGGCCACCTCGCCCAGTTTCGGCAACATCTCGGGATGCATGTTCCAGGCCACGACACGTTCGAACTTGCGCACCCGTGCCGCCGCGCGCAACTGGAACCCCGCCTGATGCCCAGCGCCCACCATGCCCAGCACCCGCGCATCGCGCCGCGCCAGATGTGCTATCGAAATGGCCGAGGCGGCAGCGGTGCGCAAGGCCGTCAACAGATTGCCCCCCACCATGGCCTGCGGTCGCCCGGTGTCCGGGTTGAACAGAAAGATCGAGGATTGGTGGTTGATCATCCCCTTGGCCGCATTGCCGGGAAAATAGCCCCCCGCCTTGACGCCCAACTGCCCCCCCGCCCGGTCAAGCCCGGATTTGAAGCCATATTGCCGCCCCTCGCCCAAAGCCTCGCGTACCACGGGGAAGTTATAGGCCTGCCCCCGCGCCATGGCGGCAAAGCAATCCTGAACCGCGGCAAAGGCATCCTCGGGGCTCAATAGGCCCGCAATCAGGGCTTCCGGAATAATCAGCATGGGTTTTCCTTCATTCACAACTCCAGGATTTTTCGCGCGGAAAATCCTGGAGTCCGCGCATCGCTCAATAGGCCTTGCCGCGCGCCGAAACGGGCCAGACCACCTCGACCCGGCCATTGCGGACACCGACATACCAGTCATGGACATTGCAGGTCGGATCACAATGCCCGGGCACCAGGCGCAACTTGTCATTGACTTTCAACACGCCTGCCGGGTCCTCGACCACGCCATGTTCGTCACTGCATTTGACATATTTCACATCCGTCCGCCCATAAATCACCGGCAGTCCCGAATCCACCGATTGCGCCTTCAGCCCCGCATCGACAATCGCCTTGTCGGCCTTGGCATGGCTCATCACCGAGGTCAGGATGAACAGCGCATTTTCCCATTCCCCCTGATCAATGCGCTTGCCGTCCTTGTCCAGGATACGCCCGTAGTCGGCATCCATAAAGGCGTAAGAGCCGCATTGCAGTTCGTTGTAAACCCCTGAAGTGCCTTCGAAATAATAGCTGCCCGTCCCGGCACCACCCACGATGTCGCACTCCAGCCCGACCGATTTCAGCCCCTGAACCGCATCACGCACCTGTTCGACGGCTATGTCGATCTTGGCCTTGCGGTCGGCGTAAAGCTCCAAGTGCTGCATGGCGCCCTGATAGGCCTGAATGCCGCTGAATTTCAGGCCCGCAGCGGCATCGATTGCGCGCGCGATTGCCACGACATCCTGCGTCGTCTTGACGCCGCAGCGCCCCGCGCCACAGTCGATCTCGATCAGGCATTCGATTGTGGTGCCGTGCTTTTGGGCCGCGGCCGACAGGTCCTTGACGTTGTCCAGATCGTCCACACAGACCAATATCCGCCCGCCCAGCTTCGGCAGACGGGCCAGACGGTCGATCTTGGCCGCGTCGCGCACCTGGTTGGACACCAGCACATCCTTGATCCCGCCGCGCACAAAGACCTCGGCTTCCGAAACCTTCTGGCAGCACACACCACAAGACCCGCCCAGACGCTCCTGCAACAAAGCCACATCGACCGATTTGTGCATCTTGCCGTGGATGCGGTGGCGCACACCCATGGCTTTGGCGGCATTGCCCATCTTGATGATGTTGCGTTCCAGCGCGTCAAGGTCCAGCACCAGACAGGGGGTCTGGATGTCCCGCTCGTCCATGCCTGGCACAGCGGGGATGTCATATCCCACCTCCATGCCGCTGAAATCCATAGGTTTGTTCATGCTATCCTCCCGCCCTGCATCCAGGGCAATTTATCCAGATCGACGTTGCCGCCGGTGATGATCACGCCCACCTTCTGACCCGCAAAGACCGATGGGTTCTTCAGAATGGCCGCCAGCGGCACGGCGCTGGACGGCTCCATGACGATTTTCATGCGCTTCCAGATCAGCTTCATCGCCGCGATGATCTCATCTTCGGACACGGTCAGAATGTCGGTCACGTGCTTTTGCACGAAATGCCAGGTCAGCTCTTTCAGCGGCACTTTCAGCCCGTCGGCCACGGTTTCGGGCGCGTCATCGGCAATGATGTGACCGGCTTTGAAGCTGCGCCAGGCGTCGTCGGCCTGCATCGGTTCGCCGGCATAGATGCGCACCTTGGGTGCTACGGTCGACAGGGTCAGACAGGTGCCCGAAATCATCCCCCCGCCTCCGATCGGCGCAATCACCGCATCCAACCCCGGCACCTGTTCATTCAATTCGCGCGACGCGGTCGCTTGTCCGGCAATCACCCGGTGATCGGCGTAAGGATGCACGAACTCCGCCCCTGTCTCGGCCACGACCCGCGCAAAGACCGCCTCGCGGCTGGAGGTCGATGGTTCGCATTCCACCACGATCCCGCCATAACCGCGCACCGCGTCCTTCTTGGCCTGCGGGGCCGTGCGCGGCATGACCACGGTGCAGGGAATGCCCCGCCGTCCGGCCGCATAGGACAGGCACAGCCCATGATTGCCGCTGGAATGCGTGGCCACGCCGCGCGCCGCCTCGGCATCGGTCAGCCCGAACACGGCGTTCGACGCCCCCCGCGCCTTGAAGGCACCGGCCTTCTGGAAGTTCTCGCATTTGAAATGCACCTCGGCCCCGGCCAGCGCGTTGATATAGGTCGAGGTCAGAACCGGCGTGCGGTGGATATGCGGCTTGATCCGCGCATGGGCGGCCAGAACATCGTCATACGTCGGAATATACATCAGCCCCTCCTTACATGGCCGTTGTGCGGTAGTATTCCTGGGCGGCGGCCACGCCTGACCCAAGTTTGACCCCCCAGCCCAGATCCGCCATGCACATCTCGGCCGTGGCCAGCCCCGCCAGCATCAAGACGTCGCTCAGCATGCCCAGGTGCCCGATGCGAAAGACCTTGCCCGCAACCTCGCCCAGACCCACGCCAAAAGCCACGCCGTATTTGCGGGCGGCCAGTTGCACCAGATCCGTGCCATTCTGCCCGTCCGGCACCATAACCGCCGTCACCGTGTCCGAGTATAGGTCAGGCGAGGCCGCGCAGGGCTTCAGCCCCCAGGCCGCAATGGCCCGGCGCACACCTTCGGCCAGCCGGTGATGGCGGGCGATGACATGGTCCAGCCCTTCCTCCTCCAGCATCTCGACCGCACGGGCCAGACCGGCGATCAGCCCCACCGGCGGGGTATAGGGATAGCCGCCTGCGGCATTGGTGCGGATCTGGTCGGCGAAATCGAAAAAGGTGCGCGGCAGGCGGGCGGTCTTCATCGCCGCCAGCGCCTTGGGACCGACGCCCAGAATGGCCAGACCGGCGGGCAGCATGAAGCCCTTCTGACTGCCCGTCACCGCGACATCAATCCCCCAGCCGTCCATGTCGAATTCCATCGACGCGACCGAGGACACGCCATCGACGAACAGCAGCGCCGGATGCCCCGCCGCATCCATCGCCCGGCGCACCCCGGCAATGTCCGACCGCACGCCGGTGGCGGTTTCGTTATGCGTGGCCAGAACCACCTTGATCCGGTGCCCCCTGTCCGCCTTCAGCGCGGCTTCAATGGCGGCCAGTGGCGCGCCCTGACCCCAAGGCGCCTCGATCACCTGCACCTCTAGCCCGTGGCGCTGGCACATGTCGATCCAGCGATGCGAAAACATCCCGAACCGCGCCGCCAGAACCGTGTCGCCGGGCGACAATGTGTTGCTGATCGCCGCCTCCCAGCCGCCCGTGCCTGTCGAGGGCAGGATGAAAACCTCGCCCGCGCCCATCTTCAGGATGCGCTTTACCCCGGCCACAGCCGGATTGAACATCTTGGCGAAAGCGGGCGAGCGGTGGTCGATCGTCGGCACGAAACAGGCCTTGCGGATCTCCTCGGGCATGTTCGTCGGGCCAGGGATGAAGACGGGGTTTTGCTGCGACATGGGTGGCCTTTCTTCTGATGCCCCATGGATACAGATCCGCCGCCCGCGTGACAATTTTTTTGAAATATTTTTTCATAAGTGGTATGATTTGAAAAGCCGCCTGAAAACAATGCTTTACGTTTTTCGTCCGAAAGGTGCGAACATGACCGAACGCCGCCAACGGGGCCGTCCCCGCGCCTTCAACGACACGACCGAACAGAACACCGTCCAGTCGCTGGACCGCGCCGTCACCGTGCTCGAGGCGCTGGCGCAGGGCAGGGGGCCGACCCTGACCGAACTTGCGGCTGAACTGGACCAGTCGCCCGCCACCCTTTACCGCGTTCTGATGACCCTTGCCGCGCGTCAGATGGTCGAATCCGACCCGTCCGAACAGACCTGGCACATCGGCCCGCGCGCCTTTCTGATCGGCTCGTCCTTTCTGCGCCGCACCTCGCTGGTCGAACGCGCCCGCCCCTATCTGCGCCGCCTGATGGAGGCGACGGGCGAAACGGCGAACCTGGGTGTCGCGCGGCTGGATCAGGTGCTGTTCCTGTCCCAGGTCGAAACCCATGCCACGATCCGCGCCTTTTTCCCTCCCGGCACGCAGTCACCCCTGCATGCCTCGGGCATCGGCAAGGCCATGATGGCCGAATTCAATCCGGCGCGGCTGGACATGGTGCTGGCCCGCAACCCGCTGACCGGCTTTACCCCCACGACCCTGACCGACCCCGCCCAACTGCGCCTTGACCTCGCGGCCACACGGCAGCGCGGCTATGCCATCGACAACGAAGAGCGCAGCGAAGGCATGCGCTGCATCGCCGCCGCCATTTTCAACGCACCGGGCGATCCGATTGGCGGCATTTCCGTCTCGGGCCCGGTCAGCCGCATGGGACTGGCGGCGATGGAACAGGTGGGGGCTTTGGTCCGGGCTGCGGCGGACGAGATTTCTCAGGGTCTTGGGGCAGGGCCACGACCCGGCCCCTCTGCCTGATTTGCGTTCCGGCCCAGGCTTTGCCCTGCTATCTTGGCGACGATTTCCCAGGGAAACCCGATGCACCTGACCTGTTTCAAATCCTACGACATTCGCGGCCGCCTTGGACCCGAACTGGACGAGGCCATCGCCGCCCGAATCGGCCACGCCTTTGGCCAGACCCTGGGGGCCACACGGATCGTCCTGGGCCGTGACTGTCGCGCCTCGTCGCAGGCCCTGGCCGGGGCGGTGGCTGCGGGCCTGTGCAACGCCGGGGTCGAGGTGCTGGATCTTGGCCTTTGCGGCACGGAAGAGGTCTATTTTGCCACGTCCCATCTGGGCGCCGACGGCGGGATCGAGGTGACGGCCTCACATAATCCCATGGATTACAACGGCATGAAGCTGGTCACATCGGGCTCTGCCCCGCTGCCGCCCGACGTTTTGGCCCAGGTCAAGGCACTGGCCGAAACCGCGGACTTTACACCCGCCAAACCGGGGCGCATCACCCCGGTGGATACGCGGGCCGCTTATGTCGACCGCGTGCTGTCCTTTGTGGATATCGCCGCGCTCAGGCCGCTGCACATCCTGGTCAATGCGGGCAACGGCACCGCAGGCCCGACATTCGATGCGCTGGCCCAGGCGCTGGCCGACCGCGGCGCACCCTTGATCTTCACCCGCCTGCATCATCAGCCCGATGGCGCTTTCCCCAACGGCATCCCCAATCCGCTTCTGCCCGAAAACCAACCCATGACCGGCAATGCCACACGCGCCGCCGGGGCCGATTTCGGTGTGGCCTGGGACGGCGATTTCGACCGCTGCTTCCTTTTTGATCACACGGGCGGTTTCGTGCCCGGCGAATATGTCGTGGGCCTTCTGGCCCAGGCGTTTCTGGCCAAACATCCCGGCGCCACCGTGATCCACGACCCCCGCGTCGTGTGGAACACCCAAGCCACCGTCGCCCGCGCCGGGGGAATGGCCGTCATGGCCCCGACCGGCCACGCATTCCTGAAGGCGCGAATGCGCGAAACCGGGGCGATCTATGGCGGCGAGATGTCGGCCCACCATTATTTCCGCGACTTCATGGCCTGCGATTCGGGGATGATCCCGTGGCTTTTGGTGGCTGAACTTCTGTCACGCCGGGGCCAAAGCCTGCGCGACATGCTGACCGTGGCCCGCGCCGCTTTTCCATCCTCGGGCGAGATCAACTTCCGCGTCGCCGATGTGAAAGCAACCGTGGCCCGGATCGAAGCCGCCTATGCGCCCCAGGCGACATCGCGCAATGATCTGGACGGCCTGTCGCTGGAATTTGCCGACTGGCGTTTCAACCTGCGCGCCTCGAACACCGAGCCCCTGCTGCGGCTGAACGTCGAATCGCGCGGGCTACCTGATCTGGTGGCGGCAAAGGTGGTGGAAATTTCGGCCCTGATCTGCGGGGAAGCGGCGTCACACTGACCGAAGCGGGCCAAATCTTTTCGAAAAGATTTGCAAATTTCTTCGAAGAAATTTGGCGCCATCGCCCCGCCAAACCGACTGCTTTGGGTCGCGCCAAACCTTTCGCAATAGTTAATGAAAGTCGGTAACATATTGCGAAATAACAATAAAATACGATGTCCAAAACTTGGACATGCCCCGGTTTCAGCCCTTCAGCCCGGCCTCCAGCGCCGCAATCCTTGCCTCAAGCGCGGTGTTTTCCTCGCGCGCTTTCTGGGCCATGCCGCGGACCGCGTCAAATTCCTCGCGCGTCACGAAATTGCGGTCGGCCATCCAGCGGTCGATGAAACCCTTCATCGCCGTTTCGGCCTCGGTCTTGGCCCCCTGGGCTACACCCATCGCATTGGTCATCAGTTTCGACATGTCGTCGAAGAATTTGTTGCCCGGCTCCATCTCGGCCTCCTTTGTTCAGCCCTATATGGGGCGGCATTTCGCGATTCACAAGCCATCCGGACGCGGTTGACTTCACCCCGCCATAGGTCGAAAACCCTCCGACATTCCGCGAGGCCTCGATGACACCGATCCAGTTTCCCCCGATCTCGCCCGAGATTTTCGCGCTTGATATCGGTGGCTTCCATCTCGCCCTGCGCTGGTATGCCCTGGCGTATATCGCCGGGCTTCTGGCAGGCTACGCCCTGATCCGCAGCACCCTGCGCACCGCCCGCCTTTGGCCTGCCGCCCCCGCGATGACCGAGGCTCAGCTGGAAAGCCTCTTGACCCATGTCATTCTTGGCGTCGTTCTTGGCGGGCGGATCGGCTATGTCCTGTTCTACCAGCCGCAGGTCTACCTTTCCGACCCTTTGCAGATCCTGCGTGTCTGGGAAGGGGGCATGTCCTTTCACGGCGGCTTTCTGGGTGTCGTGGTGGCAAGCATCGTGTTTTGCCGCCGCAACGGCATCTCGATGCTGTCCACCGGTGACCTGCTGGCCATGGCAACCCCCTTTGGCCTGTTTCTCGGGCGCACCGCCAATTTCATCAATGCCGAACTTTGGGGCCGCGCCACTGACCTGCCCTGGGCCGTGGTTTTTCCCGGCGATGCCGCCCTGTGCAACTTTCAAACCTGTGGCCGCCACCCGAGCCAGCTTTACGAGGCGGCGCTGGAAGGGGTGATCCTGGGCGCGCTGGTCCTGTGGGCCGTGTGGCGCGCGGGCTGGCTGAACCGCCCCGGCGCCACGATGGGCCTGTTCATTGCGGGCTACGGTCTGGCACGCTTCTTCGTGGAATTCTTCCGCCAACCCGACGCCCAGTTCGCAGACCCCGGCAACCCATTGGGTCTGGCCTGGCAAATCGGCAGCGGCTGGGGACTGACCCAGGGTCAGGCCCTGTCGCTGCCAATGCTGGCGGTGGGCCTGTGGTTTCTCTTGCGCGCTCGCCCGGCATGACCGCCCTAGGTGATCTTCTGAAGGCCCGCATCCGGGTCAGCGGACCGATCACCCTGGCCGATTACATGGCCGAATGCCTTTTGCATCCCAGGCACGGCTACTACACAACCCGTGACCCCTTTGGTGCGGCGGGCGACTTCACCACCGCGCCCGAGATCAGCCAGATGTTTGGCGAGCTGTTGGGCCTTTGTCTCGCCCAAAGCTGGCTGGATCAAGGCGCGCCCACCCCCTTTGCCTTGGCTGAACTCGGCCCCGGTCGCGGCACCTGCATGGCCGACATCCTGCGCGCGACCCGCGCCGTGCCGGGGTTTCACGCGGCCCTGCGCCTGCATCTGGTCGAGGCGTCGCCCACGCTACGGGCCCGCCAGGCCCTGTCCCTCGCCCCTCTTGTCCCCATCTGGCACGACAGTGTCGCGGACCTGCCCCGATCGCCGCTGTTCCTGATTGCCAATGAATTCTTCGACGCTTTGCCGATCCGCCAGTTTCAAAGGTCGGGCCAGGGTTGGCGCGAAGTCATGGTGGGCCTTCTGGGCCAGGCTTTGGGCCTTGGCCTCGGCCCCACGGCGCGTGTCACCGCGCTGGACCACCGGCTGGCCGACACCTCAGATGGCGCTGTGGTCGAGATTTGCCCCGCGGCCGGCGCGATCATATCCGAGGTCTCGACCCGCGTCGCCCAGCATGGCGGTCTGGTCCTGATCATCGACTATGGAGGCTGGCAGTCGCGCGGCGACACGTTTCAGGCGCTCAAGTCGAACGCCCTTGCCGATCCTTTCGCGGCTCCGGGCGAGGCGGACCTGACCGCCCATGTCGATTTCGCAGCCCTGGCCGCGGCCTCTCAACTGGCCCATGCCTATACGACCCAAGGCGCCCTGCTTGGGCATCTGGGAATGGGTGCCCGGGCCGAAAGGTTGGCGCAGGGTCTTTCTGGTGCAAGGCTGCAATCACATCTTGCGGCAACGCGCCGCTTGACCGACGATGCCGAAATGGGAACCTTGTTCAAATCGCTGGTGCTCTACCCTGCGGCCTGTCCGCCGCCTCCGGGATTTGCGTGATGCTGGAAATTCTGACCTCTGACGCAATTTCGGTCCGGCATGGCTTCTTTACCCGCAAAGGTGGGGCGTCGTCGGGCATCTTCGCCGGGCTGAACTGTGGACCGGGCTCGTCGGATCAGTCCGATATCGTGGCGATCAACCGCGCCCGCGCTGCCGAGGCGCTGGATCTGGCGCCCGAGGCTCTGGTCAGCCTGAACCAGATCCACTCCGCCCGCGTGGTCACCCTGGACGCGCCGCCGACCGCGCGTCTGGCTGCAGACGCCATGGTCA
>JAYSWK010000415.1:0-3846 GCA_043718085.1 Rhodobacterales bacterium | reverse complement strand
TTCTGATCAGGCTGTTAAAGGGCGAGGGCGCGGATGTGACCCCGGTTTTGACGCAGGCAGGTGCCGAATTCGTCACAGCCCTTTCGGTGGCGGCCTTGGCCACAGAAAAGGTTTACACCAGCCTGTTCGATCTGACCGACGAGGCCGAGATGGGGCATATCCAGTTGAGCCGGGTGGCGGATCTGATCGTTGTTGCCCCCGCCACGGCGGACCTGATGGCCAAGATGGCGGGGGGGCGGGCGGATGATCTTGCCTCGACCCTGCTTTTGGCGACGGACACAAGGGTTCTGGTGGCCCCGGCTATGAATGTGCGGATGTGGACCCATGCGGCGACCCAGCGCAATGTCGCCCAGTTGCGTCACGACGGCGTGCAATTCGTCGGCCCGGACGAGGGGGATATGGCTTGCGGCGAATTTGGTCCGGGTCGGATGGCCGAGCCGGAGGCCATTCTGGCGGCGATCACGGCGGCGTTTGGACAGGGTCCTTTATCGGGGCGGCATGTGCTTGTGACCTCGGGGCCGACCCATGAACCCATTGATCCGGTGAGATATATTGCGAACCGTTCGTCTGGCACGCAGGGCACGGCAATTGCGGCGGCGTTGCGCGACCTGGGGGCAAGGGTGACTTTTGTGACCGGGCCCGCCACGGTGCCACCGCCCACAGGGGTCGAGGTGATACGGGTCGAGACGGCGGCGCAGATGCTGGCGGCGGTCGAAGCGGCGCTGCCGTCCGATGCGGCGGTCTTTGCGGCGGCAGTGGCCGATTGGCGGGTGGCCAATGCCAGCGGGTCCAAGATGAAAAAGGACGGGTCAGGCAAGGCACCGGCGCTGAAGTTTGCCGAGAATCCGGACATACTGGCGACGATTTCAAAGGGCAAGAAGCGGCCCAAATTGGTCGTGGGTTTTGCGGCCGAAACGGAGGAGGTCATGGCCAATGCCATGGCGAAACGGACGCGCAAGGGATGCGACTGGATCGTGGCCAATGATGTCTCGCCCGGCACTGGGATCATGGGGGGGACAGAGAATGTGGTGACCCTGATCACGGGGGACGGGGCCGATGTCTGGCCGCGGATGAAGAAGGATGACGTGGCGCGAAAACTGGCCGCCCGCATTGCCGACGCGCTGAATAACGGTGTGAAATGAAGGGTTTGGTGGTCAGGGTTGTTTGGGAAAAATGGGCGGATCGCGCCTTGCCGCTGCCCGCTTACGAGACGGCGGGGGCGGCGGGGGCGGATCTGCGTGCCAATTTGAAACCTGCCGACCGGGTGAGCGGATTTACCCTGGATCCGATGCACCGGGCCGTCATACCAACTGGACTTTGTGTAGAAATTCCAATGGGTTACGAGATGCAAATTCGCCCCCGCTCCGGCCTTGCCGTCAAATTCGGCATCACCCTGCCCAATACGCCCGGCACGATCGACAGCGATTATCGCGGGCCTTTGGGGGTGGCGTTGATCAACCTGGGCGCTGAACCTTATGTGATCCGCCATGGCGACCGGATTGCGCAGGCCATCATCGCCCCGGTTTTGCAGGCGGGATTTGAACTGGTCGAAGAGCTGACCGACACAGCGCGCGG
Organism: Rhodobacterales bacterium; assembly: GCA_043718085.1. GTDB lineage: Bacteria > Pseudomonadota > Alphaproteobacteria > Rhodobacterales > Rhodobacteraceae > Stagnihabitans. Next base: position 2,271 of record JAYSWK010000415.1, on the reverse strand, counting down.
TGCGGGTGGCTTTGGTTCGACGGGGCGGGGATGATCTGGGTTCTGGTCCTTTGCGCGGGTCTGTGGCTGCTTGGGCATTACATGAAGGCGCCAAAGGCGCAACGCTGGGGGATGTTCGGCGGCGTCTGGCTGATTGCCTTCTTCTTTTTTGGGATTCCGGGTGATTTGACGACGGATGATGCACGCGTCTGGGTTATGGCGACATTGTTTGGCGTGGTGGGCTTTGGATACTCCCTTCTACTGAAGCGGTTGAAAGAAAAAGTAAATCCGCCGGTCGCGGTTGCGGCCAAGCCGGGGTTTCAGCCCGCCGAGTTGGAGCGCTATGCGCGCCATATTCTGTTGCGTGAAATTGGCGGGCCGGGGCAGAAAGCCTTGAAAAACGCCAAGGTTCTGGTCATCGGCGCGGGGGGGTTGGGTTCGCCCAGTCTGATGTATCTGGCGGCGGCGGGTGTGGGCGTCATTGGGGTCATGGATGATGATGTGGTTGACGCATCGAACCTGCAGCGCCAGATTATCCATAAGGATCAGGGGATTGGCGAACCCAAGGTCAAATCGGCGATGGAGGCGATGACGGCGCTGAACCCGTTTGTCGAGGTCAGGCCCTATCAGCGGCGGCTGGATGAGGGATCGGCGGATCTGATCAGCGACTATGATCTGATCCTGGATGGATCGGACAATTTTGACACGCGGTATCTGGTGAACCGGGTTGCGGCCAGAGCGGGCAAGCCCCTGATTTCAGCGGCAATCACGCAATGGGAGGGGCAGATCAGCCTTTATGACCCCGCCCATGGAACCCCTTGTTACGAATGCATTTTCCCGCACCGCCCCGCACCGGGCATGGTGCCGACCTGTGCCGAAGCGGGCGTTGCGGCCCCTTTGCCCGGCGTGCTGGGTGCCATGATGGCGATGGAGGCGGTCAAGCATATCACCGGGGCGGGAGAGGGGTTGAAAGGGCGGCTGATGATCTATGATGCGCTATATGCCGATGTGCGGGTCATCGGGATAAAGAAGCGGAATGACTGCGCTGTTTGTGGGGCAAGTCATTGAGGACGCTGTGTTAATTTGGCCCCTTACCAAGAAGTTAGCGACCTACAAACCACCTACAAACCATCTACAACGCCTCTACATCCCGATCTTGGTTTGGCCGGGCTGAAAGCGATTAACCATGATTGCCGAATCGGTGGCAGAATGCGCCCGGCGCACCCGGAAAACCCACTAGGGCGCGTCGCGTACCATTGAATTCACGTGTGCACCCCGAACGCGTTTGCAAGGGCAGTCGCTGCCTCGGGAGCACAAGTGAATGTTTCCATCTGGTCAAACGCGACACGCGCTATTCGCCCAGCTTGGCGTGCACCTCGTCCAGATCAATCTCGGCCAAAGGCATCTTGTTGGCGGGGTTGGCGAAATCGTATTTGAAGCACTGAAAGTCGCGCTTGTAGATTTCCCACATCAGATGCATCGACAGGTCGTCGAAATAGGCTTCGACCGGATGGGCGCGGGTCGGGCCGTGGCCTTCGCTTTCGTTGAAGCGGGGAATGGTTTTCAGGTCGATGGCGTTTTTGGGCTTCATCCTGGCGACAACTTCGCCCATGCCTTCGTCAAATTTCTCGGTGAAGAAGATCTTGTTGTAACGCCCGCCATTGACGATGAAGGTCGAGACATGGCCCGACATGGCAGACCAGTGGATGTCAGGCTCCATCGGTTTCTTGAAGCGGATGGTGTCACGAGTGAACAGAAGAAAGCGGCGGAAGCTTTTGATCTGGTCGAACTCTTGCTTGCCGTCATCGCCGCCGACCTCGACCCCGTATTTCTGCACGATCAGGGGCACGAGGTTGCCGCGATAGCGTTTGCCGTTGCGCTGAATGCCGCAGATCTTGTCGAAGAAGGACGACAGGATCCTTGTGTAGGGATTGCGCACGCAGGTGAAGGCATAGACCTTGTGGCCCTTGACGGCCTTTTCGATCAGAGGCTGGCTGGCCTCCATCGACCATTTGTGCATGCCGGATTGGGCATCGTGGATATCGCCATCGAAAAAGCGGCCATGGTCGGCATAGAACATGATCTGGCCAATGGTTGAGCAGGCGCATTTCGGCACCACACGGTAAGCCACACTTTCGCTTTCCGTCATCCAGGTACCGGGAAAACCCATGAAACCGCGCCTCCTTGGCGAATTGTGGCTTGCTGATCGAAGCCCGCTGAAAACTAGCCGCAAAAAAGCAAAGAAACACTGTCATTTCAATGCTTGATAAAGCTATCTAGGGCAACAAAGAC
>JAYSWK010000414.1:0-3852 GCA_043718085.1 Rhodobacterales bacterium | reverse complement strand
GGACCCGCCCGACCTTGGCCTGAATTTCCCCTTGCATCCGCCGGGCAGCGCGCCATTTAGGGGGCGTCACACCGTCAGCCGCAGGGAGGCCCCGATGTCCTATCAGATCGCCATTCTGGGCGCGTCGGGTTACACCGGGGCCGAGCTTGTCCGCCTGATTGCGACCCATCCCCAGATGCAGATCGCGGCCCTGTCGGCCGACCGCAAGGCCGGGCTGCCGATGTCGGATGTCTTTCCCTTCCTGCGCCACCTTGACCTGCCCGTGCTGCAAAAGATCGAGGATATCGATTTTTCGGGCATTGATCTGTGCTTTTGTGCGCTTCCCCATGGCACAAGCCAGGAAGTCATCGCCGCCCTGCCGCCCAAGCTGAAGGTCATCGACCTTTCCGCCGGGTTCCGCCTGCGCGATGCCGCCGCCTACGAAAAGTGGTATGGCGCGCCGCATGTGCATCCCGAATTGCAGGCCGAAGCCGTCTATGGCCTGACCGAGTTCTACCGCGCCGACATTGCCAGGGCCCGGCTTGTCGCGGGCACGGGCTGCAATGCGGCCACCGGCCAATATGCCCTGCGCCCGCTGATTGCCGCCGGGGTGATTGACCTCGATGATATCGTGATCGACCTCAAGGCAGGGGTCTCCGGGGCAGGGCGGTCGCTGAAAGAGAACCTCTTGCATGCCGAGCTGTCGGGCGGCACCCACACCTATTCGGCCGGCAGCAGGCACCGCCATCTGGGCGAGTTTGATCAGGAATTCTCCAAAATTGCCGGCCGTCCGGTGCAGGTCCAGTTCACGCCGCACCTTCTGCCGATGAACCGCGGCATTCTGGCGACCGTCTATGTCAAGGGCGATCCGTCCGCCGTCCATGCCACCCTGACGCAAGCCTACCGGACCGAACCCTTCCTGCACGTTCTGCCCTTTGGCGGCTTGCCCTCGACCCGCGACATTGCCGGCTCGAACTATTGCCACCTGGGCGTGATCGGCGACCGGATCGCGGGCCGCGCGGTTGTGGTTGCGGTCTTGGACAATCTGAACAAGGGCTCCTCGGGTCAGGCGCTGCAAAACGCCAATCTGATGCTGGGGCTGCCAGAAACTTTGGGGCTGACCCTGGCCCCGATATTCCCATGAGGATGCCATGGCTGGGCTGAAGAACCTTAAAAAGACCCGTCGCATCCAGATCATCGTGGTGGCTTTCGTGGCTTTGGGCCTGGCCACGGCGTTCATCGGCTTTGCGATGAAGGATGGGATCAACTACTTCCGCTCGCCAAGCCAGGTCGCCTCGGATCCGCCGACCCATGGCGAGGTCTTTCGCATCGGCGGGCTGGTCGAGGTGGGCTCGCTGCAACGCGGCCAGGGCGACACGATCAGCTTTTCGGTGACCGACACCAATGCCACGGTGCCGGTCTCCTATACCGGCATCCTGCCCGACCTTTTCGCCGAAGGCGCGGGCGTGGTGGCCTTGGGTCAGATGCAGGACGGCACGTTCGTCGCGACCGAGATTCTGGCCAAGCATGACGAAACCTACATGCCCAAGGAAGTCATCGACGCGCTGAAAGCCCAGGGCGTCTACAAGGACACCGTGCCGGGGTCCTGAGAACGCTGGCTTTCGCCTTGATTAACCCCTTCGCGCGACTTTGGGGCCTCAGCTCAGCTTGAGGCTCCATATGAAAACCGTGCGCCAAATCGCAGAAGAAATCGTGGCCCGCGAGGGCGGCTTTGTGAACGACCCCGACGATCCGGGCGGGGCGACCAATTGCGGCGTGACCCTTGGCACGATGCGGGCCCTGCGCCGCGATACCGACCATGACGGCGATGTCGATGTGGCCGATGTCCGCGGTCTGACCCGCACCGAGGCGGTCGAGATCTTCATCCGCCATTATTTCACCCGCCCCGGCATCGCCCGCCTGCCACCCCAGGTGCAGCCCGCCCTGTTCGACATGTATGTCAACGCCGGATCGGGGGCGGTCAAGGTGTTGCAACGCCTGCTGCGCCGTCAGGGCTATGACTGCGACGATGACGGCGTGATCGGCCCCCAGACCATTGCCGCCGCCGCAGCCTTTGACGCGACGACATCCGGCGGGCTGAACATCGCCTACGGCAAGGCGCGGCGTGACTATTATTACGGCCTGGGCGATGCCCGCCCCGCCAGCCGCAAATTCGCCCGCCGCCACGATGGCGGCAAGGGCGGCTGGATCCTGCGCGCCGAAGCCTTCCTGCCGCAAGAACACTGGCTGACCGAGGCCGAACACCGCGCCCGCACCGCCGCCTGGAACTGACCCCGAAAGGACCCCCATGATGGATTTGCCCAAGATCATCGAAACCCTTGGCACCGCTGTTCAGGATATCGCCGCCGAAAACGGCGCGCCTTTGCCGCAATACAAACCCACCACCGCCGCCGGAAAGGCCGGCTACGACCGTCTGGTCGATGCGCTGAACCGCCTGCCGCGCCCCGCTCTGGCCCTGACCACCCTGGCCCTTTTCCTGGTTGCAGGCTTCGATCCCGCCTGGTTCGAGGCCCGCATGCAGGCCCTGTCCGCCGTGCCCCAACCCCTGTGGTGGATCATCGGGGCCATCATCACCTTCTTCTTCGGTGCGCGCGAAACCCATTACCTGCGCGACCAGGCCCCTAAAACTTGACTAAAATTGTGCTTCATCCTGGCGCAAATACTCCACGGGAGGCAGACGCATTGGTTTTTTTGAAACCAATGCGTCCTGGAGGGTGTGAAACCCTCCAGTTCCCGGCGCGCCGCCCGCCTTGACCTCTGACCGCCGCTCTGGCATCCCCCAAGGTCAGAGACAGGATTTGATCAGATGAACCTCTTTGCCGATATCCGCGCACTTGTGGTCGCCGAACTGGCCGCCATGATGGCCGAGGGTGCCCTGCCACCCGGCCTTGATTTTGCCAATGTGGCCGTGGAACCCCCGCGCGATGCCGCCCATGGCGACATGGCCACCAATGCCGCCATGGTGCTGGCCAAACCCGCTGCCATGGCCCCCCGCGCCATTGCCGAGGCACTGGCCGCCCGGCTGGCCCGTGATCCCCGCATCGCAGGCGCTGACGTGGCAGGTCCGGGGTTTCTGAACTTGCGCCTGTCCAATGTCGTCTGGCAAGGCGTCGTGAAAGCCGCCTTGACCCAGGCGGCCGATTTCGGCCGTTCGACCCTGGGCAAGGGGACAAAGGTCAATGTCGAGTTTGTCTCGGCCAACCCGACCGGCCCCATGCATGTCGGCCACGTCCGCGGCGCGGTGGTGGGCGACGCTTTGTCCAACCTTCTGGCCTTTGCGGGCTACAATGTAACGCGCGAATATTACATCAACGACGGCGGCGCTCAGGTCGATGTCCTGGCGCGGTCGGCTTACGAACGCTACCGCGAGGCCTGTGGTCTGGAACCCGAGATCCGCGAAGGCCTTTACCCCGGCGACTACCTCATCCCGGTGGGCGAGGCGATCAAGCTGAAATGGGGCGACAGCCTTCTGGACAAGGGCGAACAATACTGGCTGGCCGAGATCCGCACCTTTGCCAGTGCCCTGATGATGCAGATGATCCGCGACGATCTGGCGCAGCTTGGCGTCCGGATGGATGTCTATTCCTCGGAAAAGGCGCTTTATGGCACCGGCAAGATCGAGGCCGCCATTCAGACCCTGCGCGACCTGAACCTGATTTACGAAGGCGTGCTGGAACCGCCCAAAGGCAAGATCCCCGAGGATTGGGAGCCGCGCGTGCAGACCCTGTTCCGGTCAACCGCGCATGGCGATGACGTGGACCGCCCGGTTATGAAATCGGACGGCTCATGGACCTATTTCGCCCCCGACATCGCCTATCACTTTGACAAGGTGCAACGCGGTTTTGATGCGCT
>JAYSWK010000413.1:0-3860 GCA_043718085.1 Rhodobacterales bacterium | reverse complement strand
AGACCAGCGGCGGTTGCAGCAGCCTCGGCGCCCTCTTTCATCTTCACGAAGAAGGGGTTCGTGTTGTTTTTCGTGATCAGGCAAGCCAGATCGGCCGCCGAAGCGGAACCCGCAACCAGCACCAAGGCGGCAGCGCTCATCAAAGCAGCAGCTTTGAATTTCATTGGTAGTCCTCCCAAGGATAATGGGGATGTTTCCCCGTTAGAAAGGCGTTCGCCCGGCCCCAGTCAGCTTTTCTGGCCAGCCGTCCGATGCCGGGCACAAAAGCCGATTCTCTCGAGTCGGTCAAGTTAAATAAATCACTCTTAATTATTATTGACAGCCGTCCTCTTCCTGATCAGTGTCGGCGCGAACCGCGATGGTCCGCGGTCGCCTGTCCTTCATGTGGTGTCGCTGAAATGCTGATCGGAATCCCTTCAATCCTTGGGCCAGAGCTGCTGTTCACGCTGCGCTCGATGGGTCATGGCGACGAGATCGCATTGGTGGATGGCAATTATCCCGCGCAGGACCACGCCCGCCGTCTGGTGCGGGCGGATGGTCATGGCGTGCTGGCCCTGCTGGAGGCGATCTTGCAGGTCATGCCGCTGGAAGATGCCCTGCGCGCCGCACTGAACAACGACATCGCCCAGGCCGGACCCTTTCACCGGCAGATCGATTCCGCCGTGGCACGGCTGGCTCCGGGCATCACCGTCAGCCCGCTGGATGGCGCCACGCTTTACCCGCGCATCCGCGCCGCCCATACCATCGTCGCCACCACCGAAACCGCGCTTTTTGCCAATGTCATCTTGCGCAAGGGCGTCGTCACGGCGCTCGGCGCAGGCTGAGGCGATGTTCCCGCTCGACACCACGACCGACAAGGTCCAGGGCGACGCCACCGCGTTGCGCGGGTCCAACCAGTCCGGCATGCGCGCCTATAACGAACGGCTCGTGCTGTCGCTGGTGCGCCAGTTCGGGGCGCTTGCCAAATCCGACATCGCCCGCATCACCGGGCTTTCGGCCCAGACGATGTCCGTCATCATGCGCGCGCTGGAACGGGACGGCCTGTTGAAACGCGGCGAGCCGATCCGCGGCAAGATCGGCCAGCCTTCGGTGCCGATGTCGCTGCAGGCTGACGGCGCCTATTTCATCGGCCTCAAGATCGGACGACGGTCGGCCAATCTGGTGCTGGTCGACTTTCTGGGCCAGGTGCGCGCTACCCACCACAGGGTCTATCGCTATCCCACGCCCTCGGCCGTTGTGGCCTTCGTCAGCGAAGCCGTGCCGGGTCTGACGGCCACCCTGGCGCCCGACCAGCGCGACCGCATCGGTGGCATGGGCGTCGCCATGCCGTTCCAGCTGTGGAACTGGGTCCAGGCCCTTGGCGCGCCACAGGCCGAGATGGACACCTGGCGCGAAAGGGACATCCAATCAGAACTGTCGGTTATTCTGGGGTTGCCGGTCTATGTCCAGAACGACGCCACCGCCGCCTGCGGGGCGGAACTGGTGTTCGGTACCGGCGAGCGGCCCAAGGATTTCCTGTATTTCTACTTCGGCACCTTCATCGGGGGTGGCCTTGTGCTGAACAACCAACTGGTTCTGGGCCGCACCGGCAACGCCGCCGGCGTTGGCCCAATCCCGGTCCCTGGCACCGACGGGCGGATGCGCCGGCTTTTTGACAGCGCCTCGCTGTCCGTTCTGGCCGCGATGATGGAGGCGGCTGGCGAAAGCTCGGATCACATCTGGGAACGCCCTGACCACTGGCAGGTGTCCGACCGGGTGCTTTCGGCCTGGCTTGACATGACCGCCGAGGCGATGGCCAGCGCCATCCTTGCCGCCGCCGCCTTGCTGGAGCTTGAAGCCGTCATGATCGACGGCTGGATGCCCCTGACCATCCGCGCCGAGGTGGTCCGCCGCACCGACGCGGCGCTGCGGCGGCTGGATCTGTCCGGCATCAGCCCCGTGCAGGTGCGCGAAGGCACGGTCGGCGCGCAGGCCCGGTCCCTTGGTGCCGCGGCCATCCCGCTTAGCCAGCGTTACATGATCGACCAGAACGCGGCCGGTCGAACCGCCTGATCATGTGAACTTTAACTTCACCTGCCATTCCGCTGTTATCCTGTGAGAAAATCGCTTTCTCGCCACGCGGAAACCGGGCCCTTGCAGCACGCTGCGGGCCGGCGCAGCCACAACGAGGCCGAGGCACGCAGGCGCAGGCCAGGCCAATCCCCTTTGCAAGGCGACACATGGCGCCTACATTACCCATGGAGGTCGCCATGTCCTGGCTCGACAAACTTGCCGAACGTCAGATCGCCAAAGCCCGCGCCGAGGGCAAGCTTGACCATCTGGCAGGCGCGGGCAAACCCCTGCCCGACCGTCCCGGTGACGCCTTTGTCTCGCCCGGCGACGCCATCGGCTTTCGCATCATGGCCGAGGCCGGTGTGCTGCCCGAAGAGATCACGCACAAGAAAGAGGCCGCACGCCTGCGCGCACTTCTGGCGACCCTGACGGACCCGGCCGCGCGCAAGGCCACAATGGCCGCCCTTGCGCAGACCGAATTGCGTCAGGCCATTGCCGAAGAGGCGCGGCGCAAGTTCCTGCGCTGAAACGCGCCGGGGCAAGGGGCCGCCCCTGCCCCACTGGACAAGCCCAGCCCGGCCTGCCAACCATGCCGGATGCGGCACATCCTGATCATCGGGGCGGGGCTGAACGGCGCTGCCCTTGCCTTCCGACTGGCCCGCGCCGGGGCGCGTGTCACCGTGATGGATGGCGCGCGCCCGGCTGGCGCGGCCTCGGGTGTCTCTTTCGGCTGGATCAACGCCAGCTACTTTCACAATCCTGCCCATTTCACCCTGCGCGCCCACGCCATCCAGGCCCATCACCGGCTGGAGCGTGACCTTGGCCACGGCTTGACGCGCTGGCAGGGTTGCCTGTGGTGGGAACAGGATCTGACGACCCATGCGCAGGTGCTGCGCGATCTGGGCTACCGGGTCACGGTGCTGGATGCCGCACAAATCACCGCGCACGAACCGCTGCTGGCACCCCAGCGGGAATGCCTGTTCTTCCCTGACGAAGGGGCCTGCGACGCGGCCCTGCTGACCCATCAGCTGCTGGTGGCTTCGGGGGCCGAGGTATGGACAGGGCTTGCGGTCAGTGCCCTGACCCAGGGCTTGACCGCCCCCGGTGTCCTGACATCGGCCGGGCTGGTCACGGCCGACCATGTCATCCTTGCCGCCGGCACCGGTGCCGCCGGCCTTCTGGCGACGCTGGGGCTGTCCTTGCCGATGCTGTCGCGCCCCGGTGCGGTACTCAAGACCCGGCCGATCGCCCAGCGCCTGAACCACATCGTTGCCAGCCCCACCCAAGAGCTGCGCCAGGATGCGCAGGGCCGCCTCATCGCGCCCTTGTCCGCCGCACACCAGGGCGACAGTGCCGACCAGATCACCGCGTTGCCAGGCGACCTGACCCAGGCCGCCCTTGGCCGCATCGCCGCCCTTCTGCCCGGTGTGACGCCGCAGGTTGAACAGATCAGCCTTGCCCACCGCCCGGTGCCCGGCGACGGGCTGCCCGCGATTGGCCCCACGGGGATTGCGGGACTGACACTGGCCGTGATGCATTCCGGTGTCACGCTGGCCCCGCTTGTGGCCGAACTTTTGACAGCAGAGATCCTGGAAGGTGCCGCTTCGCCCCTTCTCACGACTTTCCGGCCTGAAAGGTTCTTTCAGGCGACCCGGTAGGATGGGCAGTTGGCCGCAAATTCGCGGAGCGAATATGCGGCTTGCCCATCTTGCGATCCCAGCGCCTGTCTGGTTCCCATCGAAGCAAGACCATCGAAAATCGCGTTCGAGCGCAGGCGAAAGGCCGCGAATTTCGTATTCATGCCAACC
>JAYSWK010000412.1:0-1503 GCA_043718085.1 Rhodobacterales bacterium | reverse complement strand
GCTGGCGGGCATTGACGCAGGCCTGCTGGTCGAAGTCGCGGGCCGCGACTCTGTGGCCGCATGGGGCCGCGCGGCACTTGGCTTGGGGATGAGTTTTGCGGTTTCCTCGACGTCCGCCTTTGCGGATGCGGCGCTGCTGGACGAGTTTACGGCCCTGGCGCGGTCACATGGCGGGCAATTGATCATCCCCCCCGGCGCCCTTGGCGGCATCGACGCGCTGTCTGCCGCCGCCCGCATGGGGCTGGAGACGGTCGAGCACCGCATCATCAAACCACCGCGCGCCTGGGTTGGGACCGCGGCCGAAACCCTGTGCGATCTGGCGAACCTGCGCGCCCCGCAAGCGTTCTTCATCGGCAGCGCCCGCGCGGCGGCGGCGCGCTTTCCGCAAAATGCCAATGTCGCACTTATTACGGCGCTGGCAGGCCTCGGCCCCGACCGCACCCGCGTGGCGCTGGTCGCCGACCCTGACAGCACCGGCAACCGGCATGAGATTGTTGCGGCCGGTGCTTTTGGCAGCATGACTCTGCAATTCCAGAATGCGCCCTTGCCCGAAAATCCCAAATCCTCGGCCATGACCGTCCTCAGCCTTGTCCGGCTGATCGAGAATACCGGCGCATCCCTGGTCATCTGAGGGCTATCAGCCCACCCCTCCACATCCGCGCCCGCGGCCGCGCGCGCAATGAGATGGAGCATAAGCAGCATCTGGCGGCTTGCGCCGCCAGCACCCACACGGTTGACCTCGCGTTCACAAGATCGGCCCCGCGAGTGCGTCAAGCGGTTGCCAACTTCAGCGTCGTTGCTTCCATCGACCCGTTCTGAGACACTGACACACCGTCCGGATCGTTCAGAGCCGAGGATCATTCTTTTCGAGATATGCGCGCAAGGCAGGGGCCATGCTGATTGAAACCAAGCTGCGGGTCCCGGCCTCGGGTCAGAGCGAGGTGCCGCGTCCCGATCTGTTGCAGCAATTGGATGGCGTGGCTGAGCGCCGGTTGGCAATTGTGTCGGCGCCGACGGGCTTTGGAAAATCGACCGTTATGTCGCAATGGGCCTGCGGGCTTCTGGCGCGGGGCATGGCGGTTGGCTGGTTTTCGGCGGATGCCCAAGACAATGAGATCGGGCGGTTCTTGCTGTATCTCGTGGCCGCGATCCGGCGGGCTGATCCGTCTTGCGGTGCGGATCTGCCGGGTCTGATCGCGTCAAGCCCGACGCTGCCTATCGATACGATTCTTGCGACTCTGGTCAATGATCTGAACCAAAGAACATCGGCTCTGTTTCTGGTGATCGACGACTTTCACCACCTGACATCGCCGGATATTTCCCGGTTTCTGGAAGGCCTTCTGGCGTATGGCCCCACAGGTTTTCACCTTGTCCTCGGGGCGCGCAACCATGTCTCGTTTCCGCTGGCAGGGCTGCGCGCCCGTGGGCAACTGGTGCGGCTGGACGACGTGCAGTTGCGGTTTTCGCTGGCGCAAACCGAAGACTACCTGAATGACCGCCTTG
>JAYSWK010000411.1:0-1504 GCA_043718085.1 Rhodobacterales bacterium | reverse complement strand
GATCCAAGAGATGAAACGCCGCCACCGCATTCTGTTGTCGTCAGAAGGGCCGCTGCACAACGTGTTGAAAATCAAGCCGCCTGCGGCAATTTCAGCCGAGGATTGCGACCGGTTCCTTGCGGCGCTGGATCAGATCCTGTCCGAAGCCTGACCGGACAGCGACGCGATGGCGGCCTGCGCCGCTGCCTGAACCGGGTCGATCGTCTCGGACAAAAGCTGCAGCCGGTCGAACCGCAGGGGATCACGGTTCACTGCCGCGCGCAGGGCGGCGCCGAAGGCCTGGCGCAGTTCGGTGCCGATGTTGAACTTTTTTACCGTCGTCTCGCGCGCAATCCGGCGCCTGAGGTCAGGTGCCAGGCCCGAGCCGCCGTGCAGCACCAGGGGCAAGGCAGGGGCGGCGGCCATGATCGCCCGCAGGCGCGGCCAGTCGACCTCGGCCCCGGCTTGCGTCATCAGATGCGCGTTGCCGACCGAGACGGCCAAGGCGTCCACGCCCGTCTCGGCTGCAAAGCGCGCCACCTGCGCCGGGTCGGTGCCCAGCGACTGCGCGCCCCCGGCATAGCCCACAAAACCCAGTTCCCCCTCGACCGACACGCCCGCCCGGTGCGCCATGTCGGCGACTTCCGCCGTGCGGGCGATATTCTCCTGCAGCGTCAGCCGCGAGCCGTCATACATGACCGAGGTGAAGCCAAGGTCCACAGCCTGACGGCACACCTCCGGCCCCTCACCATGGTCAAGATGCGTCACCACGGGAACCGATGCCCCCTCGGCCAGATGGTGGAACATGGCGGCCAGCACGGGCAGGGGGGTATGGGCGCGGCAACCGGGGCCGGCCTGCAGGATCAGCGGGCGGTCCACGGCCTCGGCAGCCCGCACGAAGGCCAGCGCATCTTCCCAACCCAGCACCACAAGGCCCGCGACGGCGGTGCCGTCGGCCATGCAGGGGGCCAGAACCTGGGTCAGCGTGGCTCTCATTTGAACTTGGCGATCATGTCCTTGATGCCCGGGATCGTTTCGATCTGATAGGCATGTTCGGGCTGGAAATACTGCACCAGCGGACGTTGGGTCATGCCGGCCAGAATGGTGAAATAATACATCTGATAGCCGGGCAAGGCGCAGCACGGGTGATAGCCCTTGTCGATGGCCACGGTCGAGCCGTTCATGATGTGATAGGCGTCGCCCGATTTCCCTTCGTCGCGCTGCAACATCTGCAGCCCCGATCCATGGGGCGGGTTGAAGCGGAAGTTATAGACCTCGTCATGCCGCGTTTCCAGGGGCAGGCGATTGGTGTCATGCTTGTGGCTGGGAAAGCCAGACCAGCCGCCCGCCCCCACCGTGAACAGTTCCGATACCAGCAGGCGGCCCACCCGGTCGTGGTATTTCTGGCCCAGGATATGCTTGATCTTGCGATGGGTCTTGGTGTCGTCCGAGCCATATTGGACCGGGTCGATATCCTTTGCGCGCACGTCAAACGCCGGCAAATGGCCGTCAAACCGTGCGCCCG
>JAYSWK010000042.1:0-6135 GCA_043718085.1 Rhodobacterales bacterium | reverse complement strand
CCTCGAGCCTGGTCAGCATATTGCTGAGCTATCTGCCGTTCATCCTGTTGATCGGCGTCTGGGTCTATTTCATGAACCGGATGCAGGGCGGCGGGCGTGGCGGGGCCATGGGGTTTGGCAAATCGCGTGCCAAGCTGCTGACCGAAAAGCAGGGCCGCGTGACCTTTGACGATGTGGCCGGGATTGACGAGGCCAAGGAAGAGCTGGAGGAGATCGTGGAATTTCTGCGCAATCCGCAGAAATTCTCGCGTCTGGGCGGCAAAATCCCGAAAGGGGCGCTGCTGGTTGGCCCGCCCGGCACCGGCAAGACGCTGCTGGCCCGCGCCATTGCGGGTGAGGCGGGTGTGCCGTTCTTTACCATCTCGGGCTCGGATTTCGTGGAAATGTTCGTGGGTGTCGGCGCGTCGCGGGTGCGCGACATGTTCGAACAGGCCAAGAAGAACGCGCCTTGCATCGTGTTCATCGACGAGATCGACGCGGTGGGCCGGGCGCGTGGCGTCGGCATGGGCGGCGGCAATGACGAGCGCGAGCAGACGCTGAACCAGCTATTGGTCGAGATGGACGGGTTCGAGGCGAATGAGGGTGTGATCATCGTCGCGGCGACCAACCGCAAGGATGTGCTGGACCCCGCATTGCTGCGCCCCGGCCGCTTTGATCGCCAGATCCATGTGCCCAACCCCGATATCAAGGGCCGCGAAAAGATCCTGACCGTCCACGCCCGCAAGGTGCCGGTCGGCCCGGATGTCGATTTGCGCATCATCGCGCGCGGTTGCCCCGGTTTTTCGGGCGCTGATCTGGCCAATCTGGTGAACGAAGCCGCGCTGATGGCCGCCCGCTTTGGCCGCCGCTTTGTGACGATGGAAGATTTCGAACAGGCCAAGGACAAGGTCATGATGGGGGCCGAGCGCCGCAGCATGGTGTTGACCGCCGATCAAAAGGAAATGACCGCCTATCACGAGGCGGGTCACGCCGTGGTCGGCATGTCGCTGCCCAAGTGTGACCCGGTCTACAAGGCGACGATCATCCCGCGTGGCGGCGCGTTGGGCATGGTGATGAGCCTGCCCGAGATGGACCGGTTGAACTGGCACAAGGACCAGTGCAAGCAAAACATCGCGATGACCATGGCCGGCAAAGCGGCCGAGATCATCAAATGGGGCGCGGATTCGGTATCGAACGGGCCGTCGGGCGACATCATGCAGGCGTCTTCCATGGCGCGGGCCATGGTGCTGCGCTGGGGCATGTCGGACGCCGTCGGCAATATCGACTATTCCGAGGCGCATCAGGGCTATACCGGCAACACCGGGGGCTTTTCGGTCAGTGCGGACACCAAGACGCTGATTGAAAACGAGGTCAAGGCGCTGATCGACGAGGGCTATGACACCGCCCGCAAGATCCTGCTGGAGAAGAACACCGAGTTCGAGCGGCTGGCACAGGGGCTTTTGGAATACGAAACCCTGACGGGCGACGAGATCAAGAAGGTCGTGGCGGGCGAGCCTTTGGACGGTGACGACACCAAATCCGCGCCGCCCAGCAGCGGCAGCACCTCGATCCTGTCGATCCCCAAGACCAAGTCGAAGGGCAAGGCGCAAGAATCTGGCATGGAGCCTGAACCTACGGCATGATCCGGTGGGCCGATTCCCGGATCGGCCTGCCACCATCAAGCCGAGGACAAGAAATGCCCGTCGTCAAACCAACCCGTTATATCGGCACGATCACCTGGCTTGGTGGGGTTCAATCAACCGAGGGACCCTTGTGGGCCGAGCCTGCGACCGAGGTTTTTGCCCATTTCGCCGGAATGGCGGGTGAAGTTCACCACGGGATCACCGCCCCGTCCTGTGTGCGGATGACCGACCAGTATCCGCAAGGCACCGAGGTGCGCAACACGCGGCAATTCTCGGTCCTGTCGGCCGAGGAAATGGCCGAGATTGCACATGGGATGGGAATCGCTGCCCTGTCGCCGTCGCTGGTTGGGGCGTCGATGGTGGTCAGCGGCATTCCGGATTTCAGCCATGTCCCGCCGGGATCGCGGTTGCAAGCGGCGTCGGGGGCGACATTGGTCGTCAACCTGAACAACCGGCCCTGCACCTATCCGGCCCGTGCCATCGAGGCGGCGCATCCGGGCCGTGGCAAGGCGTTCATGCCCGCAGCGGTGGGCAGGCGCGGCGTCGTGGCCTGGGTCGAGCGCGAGGGGATGTTCCGGCTGGGCGACGAGATCAGGCTGCACATCCCCGATCAGCGGGTCTGGGCGCATCTGGCTGATGAGTTGGACGGTGCCGACTGAATGGCCCGCGCGCTGCGCCTTGTCGGCCCGCCGCGAAGGGGGTGGGCCTGATCTGCAGATTTCACAGAATGAAGTCACCGGCATTCAACTGTGACACCGCCGTCACGAGCAAGGCAAAGTCGGCCATCATGTCGCCGTTGACATCGCACAGAACCAGAAGGTCAGCGCCCTGGGCTTGCAGCCGCAGCTCGCCGCGCGCGCCCGTGAATTCGCCGGTGATCAGAACAAAGGCCTGATTGCCGTCCTGGCCAACCTGGGCATCCATTTTGGACAGATCGATCCGGTCCGTCTGGGCAGAGCTGAAATCGGTGATCATGTCCTGGGCGGCGGGGGCGCTGTCATCCGTCAGCTGAAATTCGAACATGTCGGCGCCGGCCCCGCCGGTCAGGGTGTCTGCCCCGCGCCCGCCCACCAGCACATCATTGCCAGAGCCGCCGCTGAGCACGTCATTGCCAAGCTGGCCCTGGATCATGTCATTGCCATTGCCGCCCAGACCCAGATCACTGCCGCCGCCAAGGATCAACCGGTCGCCGCCGCCGCCGCCATAAAAGGCGTTGTCATTGGCGTGATCGGGCAGGGTCGTCTTGTCGCTGTCGGTCAGGATGTCACGAAAAAAGCTGCCGATGATATCGGTAAAGCCGCTGACGCTGTCGCCATTTGCTTCGCCGCCGCTGCCCAAGGCGAAAGCCCCGACCACAAGCGACAGGGTGACGCCCGCAGCCGAGGATTGATAGCTGAGCGTGTCACCCGTGGTGCCGCCACCCGTCAAATTGTCGGCCCCGGCCCCGCCTGTGATCGTGTCGCGCCCTGTGCCGCCCGCGATCGTGTCGCTGCCCGCCTCGCCAAAGATCTGGTCGTCATCGGCGTCGCCGGAAAGTTCATCCGCCCCGACCCCGCCATGGATCGTGTCGTTGCCTAGCCCGCCCGTGATCGTGTCGGCAGCCCCTGCCGCGTCAAGACCCGCCTCGCCCGACAGGCTGTTGGCCGCTTCGTTGCCCTGAATGAGGTCGCGACCATCCGAGCCTATGACATTCTCGATCAGGCCATTGATGTAAAGCTGATGGCGCTTGTCGTTCGCGTCATAGTAATGGCCCGCCGCGCGCGTGGTCTGCCCGCCGATCGCCAGGCAGCACAGCGATATTTCGACAATTCCGGCATAGGTCCCCAGGACCGAGATCGTGTCAAAGCCGATGCCGTCGTCAAAGACCATCACCTCGTCCGCCCCGGTGACCGTGAGGTCCAGAACATAGGTGTCGTCGGGCATCCGGAGCCGTCCTTTGCGGTTGTCGGGTTTGGCGCAAGTTTCGCCGGTTGTGGTAAAGGAATGGGGATAGACCGTTAAAATCCGCCGCATTTCTGCGCCGGATGGGGCGGTCAGGCGCGTGGGCAATTTCAGATTGTGCAGGGCTAATTCCCATTCGGAAACCGGAACTGGCGATTTTGGCGAGGGAGGAGTCGGAAAAGTGGCTTCAAATTTGCCGGGTATGGTCTATGACACCGCTAACGGGCCAAAGTTCATCCCCTGGCCCGACCCTTTGGGAGTGAGACATGGCCTTCAAGACCGATATCGAAATTGCACGCGAAGCCAAGAAGAAGCCGATCATGGAGATCGGTGCCAAGCTTGGCATCCCGTCAGAGCACCTGCTGCCCTATGGTCACGACAAGGCCAAGGTCAGCCAGGAGTTCATCAAGTCCCTGGCGGGGCGCCCGGACGGCAAGCTGATCCTGGTCACCGCGATCAACCCGACCCCGGCGGGCGAGGGCAAGACCACCACAACGGTCGGTCTGGGCGACGGGTTGAACCGCATCGGCAAGAAGGCTGTGGTCTGTATCCGCGAAGCCTCGCTTGGGCCGAACTTTGGCATGAAGGGCGGGGCTGCGGGTGGCGGCTATTCGCAGGTTGTGCCGATGGAAGAGATGAACCTGCATTTCACCGGCGACTTCCACGCCATCACCAGTGCGCACAACCTTTTGTCGGCCATGATCGACAACCATATCTATTGGGGCAACACGCTGGACATCGACGAGCGCCGCGTGATGTGGCGCCGCGTGATGGATATGAACGACCGCGCGCTGCGCGACATCGTGGTGTCGCTGGGAGGTGTGTCCAACGGTTTCCCGCGTCAGACCGGGTTCGACATCACGGTGGCCTCGGAGGTCATGGCGATCCTGTGCCTGTCCAATGACCTGGAAGATCTGCAGACCCGTCTGGGCAATATCGTCGTGGCCTATACCCGCGACAAGAAGGCGATCTATTGCCGCGACATCAAGGCGGATGGCGCGATGACGGTTTTGCTCAAGGATGCGATGCAGCCCAACCTGGTGCAGACGCTGGAAAACAACCCCGCCTTTGTCCACGGCGGCCCGTTCGCCAATATCGCGCATGGCTGCAACTCGGTCATTGCCACCAAGACGGCGCTGAAGCTGGGCGAATATGTCGTGACCGAAGCCGGGTTCGGGGCGGACCTGGGGGCCGAGAAGTTCTTTGACATCAAGTGCCGCAAGGCGGGCCTGAAGCCCGCTGCCGCCGTCATTGTGGCCACGGTGCGCGCGATGAAGATGAATGGCGGCGTGGCCAAGGCCGATCTGGGGGCGGAAAACGTCGATGCGGTCAAGAAGGGTTGCCCGAATCTGGGTCGCCACATCGGCAATGTGAAGTCGTTCGGGGTTCCGGTTGTCGTCGCGATCAACCACTTTTACAGTGACACCGATGCCGAAGTTGCGGCCGTCAAGGCCTATGTCAAGGAACAGGGCGCGGAAGCCGTTCTGTGCAAGCATTGGGCCAATGGCGGCGCGGGGATCGAGGATCTGGCGCGCAAGGTCGTGGAAATGACCGAGACGGCGTCGAACTTTGCCCCGCTTTATCCCGACGACATGCCCTTGTTCCAGAAGATCGAAACCATCGCCAAGCGGATCTATCACGCCGATGATGTCATTGCCGACAAATCGATCCGCGATCAGCTGAAGACCTGGGAGGCGGCGGGCTATGGCCATCTGCCGATCTGCATCGCCAAGACGCAGTATTCGTTCACCACCGATCCTTCGGTGCGCGGTGCGCCCACCGGACATTCGGTGCCGGTGCGCGAAGTGCGCCTGTCGGCAGGGGCGGGTTTCGTGGTGGTGATCTGCGGCGAGATCATGACCATGCCCGGCCTGCCCAAGGTCCCTTCGGCCGAGGTGATCCGGCTGAATGCGGACGGCAATGTCGAAGGGCTTTTCTAAGCCTATCGTTGTCCTTGGTGGCGCCTTCGGCTAAGAGGGCGCCACGAAAAGGGGCGCAGGATGAAGAAGACAGCGGCGGATTGCACCACGATGGCCCAGATCCGGGCAGAAATTGACCGGGTCGATGGCGCGCTTGTGGCGCTGTTCGCGGAACGGGTCGGATATATCGACCGGGCCGCGGTGATCAAGACCGGTATGGGACTGCCCGCCCGGATCGACGACCGGGTCGAGGATGTGGTCGCCAAGGTCCGCGCCCATGCCGTGGCGCATGGCTTGCCGCCGGACAAGCTGGAGACATTCTGGCGCAAATTGATCGACTGGTCGATCGAACGGGAAGAGGCGGTTCTGGGCCCCGGTCCGATGGACAAGGGCAAATGACGGTTGGTTTGATGGGGTCGCGGGCTGCTTTCGCAGGGACAGGCCCAAAGGCGCTGATTTATTCGGACCGGGAAGGCGGTTCTGGCAACCCAAGGTCAGATGGCGCAATATGGTTCAACAACGTCAAACGTTCGGGTGGTGCCAATGTCTGATCTGATCACCAGGTTACTGTCGCTGATCCTGAAGGTCACGTCCGTGGGCATGACGGTCGTGCTGATTGTTGTGGGCTATAAGGTGGCCCTTAGGATCATGGA
>JAYSWK010000410.1:0-3864 GCA_043718085.1 Rhodobacterales bacterium | reverse complement strand
GCCAGCGCCCGAAAGGCCGGGTCAAGCCCAGTGTCACGGGTCAGAACCCACATGGCGCTGATGAAATCCGCCGAAGGTTCGGCCCCGGTCACGATCATGTCGGTCAGCACATCCCGCGCAAGCTGGCGCCCCGCCTCCCACCGATTGAACGGGTCGGTGTCATGGGCCAGCAGAAAGGCGCGTTCCTTGGCGGAACTGGTCCGGTCCAGCACGACCGGGGCGGAAAAGCCGCGCAGGATCGACGGCACGGGTCTGGAGGCCAGCCCGTCGAAGGCAAAGGTCTGCGACGCCTCGGTCAGTTCCAGCACACGGGTCGGCACGACCTCGTCGCCATTGGGGTTCAAAAGACCCACCGCCACGGGAATGACCTTGGGGTCCTTGTCGGGCTGGCCCGGTGTGGGCGGGTTGGTCTGGGTCAGGGTCAGACGGTAGATGCCCCCGTCGGTTCCCGGTTCCCACGCCTCGGCCACGGAAATTCGGGGGGTTCCGGCCTGGGAATACCAGCGTTTGAACTGGGCCAGATCGCGGCCGGTCGTATCTTCGAAAACCTTCAGCCAATCCTCGATCGTGGCGGCATGGCCGTCATGGCGGGTGAAATACAAATCCAGCGCCCGCGCATAATCGGCGTCACCCACCAGGCGCTTGAGCATCCCGATGACCTCGGCGCCCTTTTCATAGACGGTGGATGTGTAGAAATTGTTGATCTCGACAAAGCTTTCGGGGCGCACCGGATGGGCCAGGGGGCCGGCATCCTCGCGGAACTGCCTGGCGCGCAGGTCCAGCACATCCTCGATCCGTTTCACATCGGCCGAGCGCATGTCGCCGGAAAACTGCTGGTCGCGGAACACGGTCAGCCCCTCTTTCAGGCTGAGTTGGAACCAGTCGCGACAGGTGATGCGGTTGCCGGTCCAATTGTGGAAGTATTCATGGGCGATCACCGCCTCGATGCTGGCGTAATCGGCATCGGTGGCGGTCTGGGGCGAAGCCAGGACCAGGCGGGAGTTAAAGATGTTCAGCCCCTTGTTCTCCATCGCACCCATGTTGAAATCATCAACCGCGACGACGTTGAAGACATCCAGGTCATATTCGCGGCCATAGGTGGTTTCGTCCCAGCGCATCGACCGGATCAGGCTGTCCATCGCATAGGCGCATTTGTCCTGATCGCCCGGACGGACATAGATGTTCAGATCCACCTTGCGGCCCGAGGCCGTGGTGAAGCGGTCCGGATGGGCCACAAGATCGCCAGCGACCAAGGCGAACAGATAGGCCGGCTTGGGCCAGGGGTCGGTCCATTCGGCCCATCCCGCACCACAGGCCTCCGGGTTGCCATTTGACAACAGCACCGGCAGATCGCTTTCGATCCGCACGGTGAAGGGCGCCATGACATCGGGGCGGTCGGGGTAGAAGGTGATGTGACGAAACCCCTCGGCCTCGCATTGGGTGCAGTAAAGCCCGCGCGACATGTAAAGGCCTTCAAGCGCGGTATTGGCCGCAGGGTCGATCTCGACCTCGGTGTCCAGGGTGAATTGGGTCTGGGGCAGCAGGGCTGCGGGCAGGGTCAGGCCATTGGCATCCGGGGTGAGCGAAAGGGCCACGCCGTTCAGGGACAATGCGACAAGCTTCAGCCCCTCGCCATGCAGGAAAAGGTCGTGGGGGCCGGGGCGGGCGGGGTTGGGGTGCAGGGTCAGACGGGCCAGAACGCGGGTGGCATTGGGGGCGAGGCGGAAGGTCAGGGCGACCTTGTCGATGATATGGCTGTAAGGCAGGTAATCGGCCAGATGAATGGTTTCAGGCATTTCGGTCATGGCATGCTCCCTTGTTGGTCAAAGGGATAGCCTTAGTGGCGCCGAAACGGAAGTCAGAGCGTCACGGCAAGGGCCGCAAGTTTGCCCAGTGTCTGCATCCCCAACCGGTCCGCGCCAAAGCTCAGCGCATGTACTTTGGCCTCGGCGGTTGGCAGGGTCATGGTCTGGGTCAGGCGGGTCCCGGCACCTTCCGGGGTCAGGGTGATTTCGACCTCGATCGGCGGCGCGGCATCGTCGCCCCCGTCCATCAGAAAGGCGATGCGGTTGGGCGGCGCGTGCAGGGTGAAGCGGTGGCGGTTGGGCCAGACCGTGCCATCCGGCGCGATCATGTCAAAGCGCCAGACCCCGCCCTCGCGCAGGTCGATCTCTTTGGTATGGCAGGAAAATCCCTCGGGCCCGAACCAGCGTGGCAACAGGGATGGATCGGTCCAGCAGCGCCAGACCTTGGGCGGCGGGGCGTCGATCAGACGGGTCAGGATCAGGCGGCGGTCATCGGTCATAGCGTCAGGGCCAGCGCATCCAGTTGCGCCGAGGCCGCCCCCCAGCCTTCGTGAAAGCCCATGGTGCGATGGGTTTCGGCATCGGCGGGACTGCGGTGGCGCGCGACGCCGCGATAGCTTGTGCCCTTGCCCGACGGGGTAAAGGTCAGGATCGCGGCAAAGCTGAGGCCCGCCCCAGACACGGGCGTTGGGGCCGGGGCATAGTCGGCGGTGAACATGTCGGTGAACACAAGCTTGCGCTCTGGCACCAGGTCCAGAAAGCAGCCCTCATTCGGCACGATCTCGCCGTCCGGCCCGTTCATCAGGGTGAAAAACCGCCCGCCGGGGCGCAGATCGACCACGGCTTGCGAGACATGCCAGGGTTTGGGACAAAACCACTGGCAGATCAGCGCCGGTTCCGTCCAGCACCGCCAGACCAGCGCGGGTGGGGCCTTTAGCTCGCGTTCCAGCACCAGATCAAGTTCCGGGTCAATCTGCATTGTCGCTCTCCTCGTCCTGCAACTGGCCAAGCAGAGCTTCAAGCCGGTCGGTGCGCGCCTCCCAAAGCGCCGTTTGCTTTTGCATCCAATCCACGGTTGCTGCCAGCGTCTCGGGCCGGGCGGAACAATAGCGGGTGCGGCCGGTCTTTTGGGTGGATATCAGCGCCGCATCTTCCAGCACCTGCAAATGGCGCATGATGGTTGGCAGGGCCATGCCGGTCGGGCGGGCCAGGTCGCTGACCGCAACCGCCCCCTTGCCGAGCCGCGCCAGCATGGCCCGGCGCGTCGGGTCGGAAAGCGCCTGGAAGATCTGCGAAAGGTCGGGATCATGTTTAGCCATGCCGCTAAGTAACACGGGGCGGCGGCCATGGAAAGACCTTTTGGCGCGGCCCCGGTGTTCAGGTCGCCCTGGTCGGGCTGATCGGGGCGGGACAAGCGGCGCAACGGCATTCCGCCAACAAGACCGCCACTTTACCCCCGGTTTCCCGCGATGCCCCCTGTTGTCCGCCAAGGGGCTTGTATATCATTGTATGCCAAAGCGCCCCCGTGTCGAACCGGCATCTTGACCGGGGGGTCAGACTGTCCGGAGGTTGATATGTCTCTTCGTGTTGCGCGCGGTACTTTGCAGGTCGACAAGGTTCTGGCCGATTTTCTGGAAAGCCGCGCCCTGCCCGGAACCGGCATCACGCCCCCGCATTTCTGGGCCGGGTTCGAAAGCCTGCTGCACGACTTTGGCCCGCGCAACCGGGCGCTTCTGGCCAGGCGCGACCAGATGCAGGGCTGGATCGACGACTGGCACCGGATGCGGCGCACCGAACCCCTGGACCATGCGGCCCATGCCGAATTTCTGCGCAAGATCGGCTATCTTTTGCCCGAAGGCCCGGATTTCCAGATCGACACCGCGAACGTCGACCCCGAGATCGCCGTGGTTCCCGGACCACAACTGGTCGTGCCGATCACCAATGCCCGCTATGTGCTGAATGCCGCCAATGCCCGTTGGGGCAGCCTGTATGATGCCTTTTACGGCACGGATGCCATGGGCACGCCCGCGCCGGCCGGGGGCTATGACCGGGGCCGAGG
>JAYSWK010000409.1:0-3864 GCA_043718085.1 Rhodobacterales bacterium | reverse complement strand
TTGATCTCGTCCACCGAGGTGGCGCGGCTTGATTCAAACACCAGATCCACGACCGAGACATTGGGCGTCGGCACCCGGATCGCCACGCCGTCCAGCTTGCCCTTCAACTCGGGCAGCACCAGCCCGACCGCCTTGGCCGCCCCGGTCGAGGTCGGGATCATGTTCAGCGCCGCCGCCCGACCGCGGTACAGATCCTTGTGCATCGTATCCAGCGTCGGTTGGTCGCCGGTATAGGAATGAATCGTCGTCATGAAGCCGCGCTTGATGCCGATGGCATCGTTCAGAACCTTGGCCACCGGCGACAGGCAATTGGTCGTGCACGAGGCGTTCGAGACGACGATATCGTCCTTGGTCAGCGTGTTGTGGTTCACACCATAGACAATCGTCTTGTCCGCCCCGTCACCCGGCGCTGAAATCAGCACCCGCTTGGCGCCGTTTTCCAGATGGGGCAGGCATTTTTCCTTGCTGGTGAAGATGCCTGTGCATTCCATGACGATATCGACATGGGCCCAGGGCAGATCCGCCGGGTTCTTGATGGCGCTGACCGCGATGGGACCGCGACCGACATCTATTGTCGTGGCCGTTGTCTTGACCTCGCCGGGAAAGCGGCCATGGACTGAATCAAAGCGCAACAGATGCGCATTGGTTTCCACCGGCCCCAGATCGTTGATCGCCACCACCTCAATGTCGGTGCGGCCGGATTCGATGATGGCACGCAGAATATTGCGGCCGATGCGGCCAAAACCATTGATGGCGACGGTGACGGGCATGGCGACTCCTGTTGATACAAGCGACTCAGTATCGGGCTGCTAGCGCTAACAGCCCCGAAACGGCAAGAAATTCAACAGCAGTTTGCTCCTTTCAGTGCCAGAACTCCAGATATTCAACCAAACCGAGCAGTTTCTTGATCAAAAACAGCGAAGCCCCACCCGCATTGGCCAGGACATCCACGGCAATCGCCGCTGCAATCACCCCGGCGACGACAAGATAAGTTCGGTCGGCCACATACCCTCCGGCAGTTACAACAGGCCACCCATCACACCGGCCACATCGGCCATGCGGGCGGAAAAGCCCCATTCATTGTCATACCAGGCCAGCACGCGCACCGTGTGACCACCCACCACCCGGGTTTGATCGGGGGCGAAGATACAAGACTGCGACGTGTGGTTGAAGTCAATCGAGACCTTGGGTTCGGGATCAAAGGCCATGACCTTGCCCATCGGACCCAGGCACGCCTCGCGGATCAAGGTGTTCACATCCTGCACCGAAACCGACTTGGCCGAAACAAAGGTCAGATCGACCGCCGAGACATTGGGCGTGGGCACGCGGATCGCCGAACCATCCAGCTTGCCCGCAAGTTCGGGCAACACCTCGCCAATCGCCTTGCCCGCCCCGGTGGTCGTGGGGATCATCGCCATGGCGGCGGCGCGGGCGCGGTACAGATCCTTGTGGCGGCGGTCCAGCGTCGGCTGATCGCCGGTATAGGAATGGATCGTGGTCATGATACCGCTTTCAATGCCGATGGCATCGTTCAGCACCTTGGCCATCGGCGCCAGACAGTTCGTGGTGCACGAGGCGTTGGACACGACCAGATGTTCGGGCAACAGGCTGCGGTGGTTGACGCCGTAAACCACGGTCAGATCGGCGCGCTTGGCCGGGGCCGAGACCAGAACCCGCTTGGCACCGCGCCCCAGGTGAACCGCGGCCTTGTCGCGGTCATTGAACTTGCCCGTGCATTCCAGCACGACATCGACACCGTCCCAATCCAGCTCTTCGGGATTGTAGGTCGACATCACCCGGATCGGCCCGTGGCCCAGATCCATCACATTGCCCTCGACCCGGATCAGCCCCGGAAACCGGCCATGGACGCTGTCATATTTCAGCAGATGCGCATTGGTCTCGATCGGCCCGGTGGCATTCATCGCCACAACCTGCACGTCGTTGCGGTTGCTTTCGGCGATATGTGCCAGGGTGCAGCGCCCAATGCGGCCAAAGCCGTTGATCCCGATGGTAATCGTCATGCCTGCCTCGTCGATCCATAAATTCCTTGGCGCTATAGGGCAGGTTTGCGGCGAAAGAAATGCGAAAATGCAAACAAATTCAGTCTGCTAGCGCAAAATCTTTATGTTGGCGCTAACAAGAGACAGTCATTGCCTTTGGCCCGCAGACAACTAAATAGCACAGCAAGCAAAAGGGATGGGCTGATGAGCGGACTTCTGGCGCTATTGGACGATGTCGCGGCAATCGCCAAGGTTGCGGCGTCCTCGATCGACGACATCGTGGCGGCGGCAGCCAAGTCGGGTGCCAAGGCGGCAGGCGTGGTGATCGACGACACGGCCGTGACGCCAAAATACGCCCATGGCTTTGCCGCCGACCGCGAATTGCCGATCATCTGGCGCATTGCGCTGGGCTCGTTGCGCAACAAACTTCTGATCCTGCTGCCCGCCGCTTTGGCCTTGTCCGCATTCTGGCCCCAGGGCATCACGCCGCTTTTGATGATCGGCGGGCTTTATCTGTGCTTTGAAGGGGCCGAAAAGCTGTTCCACGCCGTGTTTCCCCACGGCGACCCCGAAGTGGAACAGGATTTCGACACCAAAGACCCCGCCCATCTGGAAGAAGAAAAGGTCGCGGGTGCCATCAAGACCGATTTCGTGCTGTCGGCCGAGATCATGACCATCGCCCTTGCCGCCATTCCCGAAGGTGCCTTCTGGATCGAGGCGGCGACCCTGGCCGTTGTCGGCATTGGCATTACCGCAGCGGTCTATGGCTCGGTGGCGCTGATCGTCAAGATGGATGACCTGGGCCTTTTCATGGCCCGCCGAGGCCGTTTGTCGCTGACCCGTGCCCTGGGGCGCGGGCTGGTGCTGGGCATGCCCTGGCTGATGGAGGTCCTGTCGACCGTGGGAACAGCGGCCATGCTGTGGGTCGGTGGGTCCATCCTGACCCATGGGGCCGAGCAATTGGGCTGGGGCTGGACCGCGCATCAGATCGAAGCCGTGGCCGAAGCCGCGGCGCATCTGGTGCCCGGAGTTGCGGGCGTGGTGCATTGGCTGGTCGGGGCGGCGATCAACGGGGCCATCGGGACGGTGCTTGGCTTTGGTCTGATCCCGGTCGTCACCCGCCTTGTCACCCCGTTGTGGAAGCGTCTGCGCCCGCAGGCCTGATCAGGCGCGCCGCCTGTCCCCTTTGGCAAAGGGCGACAGGCCAAGCCAGGTCTGCATCGTGTCCCTGACCATGGGCGCGCCATCCAGGTGCAGCTTTGCCCCCTCGCGCCTTACAGTGGTCAACCCCATCCAGATCGCCGTCATGGTGCGCAGATCCGTGGTCACAAAAAGGTCGATGTCAAAGCCCGGATCCGACCAGCACAGGTCAACCTCGCCCGCAGGCTCGACCACCAGCCACCACAGGCGTTTCGAGGCCGGCATTTCGGGGTACAGGAACTGGATCACCGTGCGCCGCTTCGGCAATGGGGCAGGATCAAGGTTCCGCCGCATGTCCCACATCAGCAGCGATGGGTCCAGGTTGCGCAGCGACAGCGAACTTTCGATCCACTTTTGTCCCCAGAATCCCATGGCTTCGACCACCCCGCGCAAATCGCGTCCCGCCTCGGTCAGATGATATCCCTGCACGCCGCTTTCCCCCGGCACCGCCCGCCGTTCGACCACGCCTGCGAGTTCCAGTTCGCGCAGGCGTTTGGACAAAAGCGACGGCGACATCTTGGGCACACCCCGGCGCAAGTCGTTGAACCGCGTCGATCCGGCCACCAGCTCGCGCAACAAGACCACGGTCCAGCGCGTGCAAATCACCTCGGCGGCCATGGAAACCGGGCAAAACTGCTTGTAACTCGCCTCGTCCCCCATCTTG
>JAYSWK010000408.1:0-3865 GCA_043718085.1 Rhodobacterales bacterium | reverse complement strand
CGTCATAACCCCAGCCCGTGCAGCCCATCTGCCGCCATTCGTCGTAATCCAGCGCGTTGCCGCGTGTATAGATCTGCGCGTTGATGCTGGACCCGCCCCCGATCACCCGCGCCTGCGTATAGCGGATCACCATATCCTGCATGTGGCGCTGCGGCACCGTGTGCCAGCCCCACGAACCTATCCCCTTGGTCATCTTGGCAAATCCGGCGGGCAGGTGGTAAAACGGGTGGCTGTCCCGTCCCCCCGCTTCCAACAGCAGAACGCGCCGCGACCTATCCTCGCTCAGCCGTGCCGCCAGCACCGCCCCTGCAGAGCCGCCGCCCACGATGATATGGTCATATTCCATCACAGCCGCCCTATCGAAAGCCCGCCATCGACCGCGATCACCGCCCCCGTGGCAAAACCCATCTGCCCCAGCGCCAAGGGCACGGCGACCGCACCCACATCGCCCGGCTGCCCCCACCGCCCCGCAGGCACCAGCCCGCCCGCGATGAGCGCATCATACTTGCCCTTCACCGCCACCGTCATGCCCGTCTCGATGATCCCGGGCCGCAGGTCGTAAACGCCGATCCCATGCGGGGCCAACCGCACCGCAAAAAGCTGTGCCATCATCGCAGCCCCCGCTTTCGACAGACAGTATTCGGCCCTCTCGACCGAGACGAGCCCCGCCGAGACCGAGGTCACAAACAGGATCGAGCGGTAATCGGCGCTTGCCTCAGCCACCATCCGCCGCGCCACGGCCTGGGCCAGAAAGAACGCCCCGCGCAAATTTATATCCATCACGAAATCATAGGCTTGCGGGGCGATGTTCAACATGTCGCCCCGGACCTTGGCGGGCACCCCGGCGTTGGACACCAGACAGGTGACAGGCCCGACCTGATCCAGAAACGCCTCGATCCCCGCCACCTGCGCCAGATCGTGCTGCACATAGCGCGCGCCGGGCAGCGCGGCCAGCGCCGCTTGCACCACATCGGCCTCGGGTGGCAGATCAGCCGCCATCACCACCTCGAACCCCGCCCCGGCCAGCGCGCCTGCGATGCCAAGGCCGATCCCCTGTTGCCCCCCCGTCACCAGCGCGCGCCTCATGCCATTGCCTCCGCCAGATGCCCCGCCACCCGCAACGCCAGCGCCGCAATGGTCAGCGCGGGGTTGACCGCCGCCGATGTCGGCAGGACCGAGGCATCGACGATGTACAAATTCTCCAGATCATGGCACCGGCACCACGGGTCCACCACGCTGGAACGCGGGTCCTGCCCCATCCGTGCCGTGCCGCATTGGTGGCTGGGTGTGCGCCGGTCAAAGGCCCGGGCCAGCGTGACCGGATAGCCCGCCCGCCGCAGCACCGCCTTCAGACGCGCCACCAGCGCCAGATGCGCCTGCCAATTCGACCGTTTCCAGTCCAGCACGATCTGCGCGCCGCGCAGTGTCACCCGGCTTTGCGGATTGGGCAGATCCTCGGACATCGCCAGCACATCCACCGAATGCCCGGCAATCCAGTTGGCCAGCGCCAGGGGCAGCCGCGTCTCCGCCGCCAGAATCGCCCCCGAGATCTTGCCCAGCAACTGGATATTGCCCAAAGGCGCACCGCCGGGGCCCCCGGTCAGATAAAAATCGTTCACCATCAAGGTCTTTTGGTAGACCGATCCATTGCGTCGAAACGGATGTATCCCCATAACCGCCGACAGATTGTGGTTCATGAAGTTGCGGCCCACCTGATCAGACCCATTGGCCAGCCCCGAGGCCAATAGCACGGCCGCCGTCTGCACGGCCCCGGCGGCCAGCACGACCAAAGGTGCGCTTATCACCCCCTGCCCTGCGACCTCGACCCCCGTGACCCGCCCGTCCTTGGCCAACAGGCGCACCACCCGGCTGTTCGGCGCAAAACGCACGTTCGGGTGCTGCAAGGCCAGGTTCAGCCCCACCGTCTCGGCATCCATCTTGCCGCCAGCCGTGTTGGGAAATGCGTCCCACGGGGTCTGCCCGCCCGCCAACCATTTGCCGATATCCACCCCCAGGGGCAGGCTAGCCGGATGCACCCCGGCCCTTGCCAGCCGCATCCGCAGATCGGCAATCGGGGCCTCGTCCGGGACGGGGGCAAAGTCATAGCCGCCCGAATGGCGCGGCTCGGTCGGGTCCTCGCCCAGGGTGCCCCGCACCTGATACATCTTTTCGGCCGCCTGATAGAATGGTTCCAGCGTGTCATAGCTTATCGGCCAACCCGTCGTGACCCCGCCCAAATGGCGCAGCGGCGCAAAATCCTCGGCCCGGTAACGGATCAGAACCGCGCCATACAGTTTGGAATTGCCCCCCGCCACATAGTAATTGCCGGGGTTGAAGGGCTGGCCCGCGCCATCCAGCCACATCTCGTCGGGGCGGAAATGCCCGT
Organism: Rhodobacterales bacterium; assembly: GCA_043718085.1. Taxonomy (GTDB): domain Bacteria; phylum Pseudomonadota; class Alphaproteobacteria; order Rhodobacterales; family Rhodobacteraceae; genus Stagnihabitans. Next base: position 1,479 of record JAYSWK010000408.1, on the reverse strand, counting down.
CGCGAAAGATCGCCACCGGATCGCGCGATGCGAGACTGTCCTCCATCCGCGCGCCGCGCTCCAGGATCAGGATGCGTTTGCCCGACGGCGCCAGGGCCGCAGCCAGCGTCGCCCCGCCCATGCCAGAGCCGATGATGATGACATCGGGTTGCACCTAAAGCGTGCCGCCTGAATATCTGAATCTGGTCGATCGCGACACGCTCTATTCCCCCGTGAAGTCCGGCTTGCGCTTGGCGCGAAAGCTTGCCACCCCTTCCGCCTTGTCCGCCGTGGCCGCCGTCATGCCCCCGCCCAGGGCTTCGATCATGGCATCCCGGTCCTCGCCCACAGCGGCATGGATCATGTATTTCGCCACTTCCGTGGCACGCGGCGAGGTCAGGCGCAGCCGGTCGGCCATGTCCAGCGCCACCGCCCCCGGATCATCGGCCACTTCGGCCACAAAGCCCAGGGCCAGGGCGCGGCCTGCATCCAGGACCCGGCCAAAAAGTGCCATCTCCTTCAAGACCGGTTCGGGCAAAAGCCGTGCCAGACGTTGCGACCCCGACCAGCCCGGCACGATCCCGACCGACGTTTCGGGCAGCGCGATCTTGGCGCGCGGCGACATCACCCGGATGTCACATGCCGCCGCCAACTCCAACCCACCGCCATAGGCCGACCCGTCCAGCACCGCGATCGTGGGTTTGGCCAGCCGTGCCAGCCGGTCGAACACCCGGTGCCCCATCCTGACCCAATGGCGCGCGAAATCGGCCGGGGCGAAATCGGCCCAGGCCGTAATATCGGCCCCGGTGCAAAAGGCCTTGGGCCCTGACGCGGTCAGCAGCACGGCCACCACCTGGGCCTGGCGCTCCAATGTGTCGCAATGGGCCATGATCTGGTCCAGCATCGCCGGGGTCAGGGCGTTCAGCCTGGCCGGATTGTCCAGCCGCAATTCGGCCACCGGCCCGTCGATCAGCAGTTGCACCCCGCTCATGGCTGCCACCCCATCTTTCCCACTTGCAGCAAGGACAGGGGCATCTGCCTGGCATCTGGCGCCAATGTCACCCGCCCCTGACTGGCCGCCACGATATCCCGCGCTGGGTCAATTCCCGGCATGACCTCGGTTGCCACCAGCCCCTTGTCCCCCGCCCTGATCACGCAACGCTCGGTGATGTAAAGCACCTCTTGCCCCTGCTCGCGCGCGCGCTGGCCCGAGAAGGTGACATGTTCCACCGCCTGCACCATCTTGGTGAACTTGCCCGGCTTGGTCACACGCAGGCCCGTGGCCGACAAGGCGATCTCGGCCCCCGCCTCGAACCAGCCCGAAAAGACGATCTTGCGTGCATGGGCGGTGATATCGACAAATCCGCCGCAACCCGCTGTCAGATAAGGTTTTTTACCCAGTTTCGACACATTGACATTGCCTTCGACATCCACTTCCAGAAAACTCAGGAACGTCATGTCGAACCCGCCGCCCTGGAAATAGGTGAACTGCTGGGGGCT
>JAYSWK010000407.1:0-1505 GCA_043718085.1 Rhodobacterales bacterium | reverse complement strand
CGGGCATATTTGCGGGCAACATCTTCGCCGCCTGCGGTGATCTCTGCCAGCATCTTCGTGACGATTTCGCGCACACCGTGCTGGTCCGTTTCGGCGGTCCGAACGGCTTTCTTCAGGTAAATCATTGTTTCAGCTTTCTTCTTACATTCTGCCCTTCCAGGGCACGACGCGGCGCTCGACAAAGCGCATCAGCAAATCAAAGGCAAAGGCGATGATGGCGATCACGAAAATTCCCATGATCACGACAGGGGTCTGCAGGAACTGGCTGGCCGACAGCACCATGTAGCCAAGCCCCTTGGTCGAGGCGACCATTTCGGCGGCAACCAGGGTCGTCCAGCCAAAGCCGATGCCGATGCGCATGGCGGTCAATATCTCTGGCATGGCCGAGGGCAGGATCACATGGCGCATGACCTGCCAACGGGTCGCCCCAAAGGAATAGGCCGCATGGATCTGTTCGATCGCCGCTGACTTGACCCCGGACCTTGCGCCCAGGACCACCGGGGCAAAGACCGACAGGAAGATCAGCAGCACCTTTGACGTCTCGCCGATGCCAAACCAGATGATCATCAGCGGCAGGTAGGCCAGGGGCGGGATCGGACGGTAGAATTCGATCGGCGGATCAAAGACGCCCCGCATGAAGGGGCTCATTCCCATGGCAAGGCCAAGCGGCAGGCCGATGGCGCAGGCCAGAAGAAAAGCCCCAAACACTCGCGCCGTCGAGACCCACACATGGTCCAGGAACGACGTGTTGGTGAACCCCTCATTCCAGATCTTGATGAACTTGCTGACAATGGCAACTGGCGAGGGCACAAACAGCGGCTTGACCCAGCCCATAAAGGTGACAAGCCACCAGACGAAGAAGAAAAAGCCGATGGAACAGACCGAAAGCCAAAAGGTGTTGCCTTGCCCCGGAACGCCATAGATTTCGCCGGGTTTGGTCGGGCGCGCACGGGCCAGGCGGGCAAGCCAGCTATCGGGTTTGGCGGCGGATGGCGTGCTTTGCTCGGTCATGCCGCGGCCTCCTCGTCTGCGAAAATGATGGCCAGCACGTCCTCGCGCAGTTTGATGAATTCGGGGGATGCCTTGACCTGGCGGGCCGACATGCCACCCAGAAACTGACGCGAGAAGGGCAGATCGAAAACGTGGGTGATCCGGCCGGGGCGCGGCGACATGACCACCAGTTTGGTCCCCATGAACAGCGCCTCTTCGACGCTGTGGGTAATGAAGAACACCGACTTGTGGGTATCTTTCCAGATGCTCAGGATCAGCTCTTGCGCCTTTTCGCGGGTCAGCGCGTCCAGCGCACCCAGGGGTTCGTCCATCAGCAGGACCCGGGGATCGCAGGTCAATGCCCGCGCAATGCCCACGCGCTGCTGCATGCCACCGGACAATTTGTAGACCGGCGAATCCTGAAAGCTGTCAAGCCCCAGCATACCCAGAAATTTGTTGGCGATTTCAAGTCGCTTTGCCTTTGCAACGCCTTGAATTTTCAGCCCGAAAGCCAC
>JAYSWK010000406.1:0-9682 GCA_043718085.1 Rhodobacterales bacterium | reverse complement strand
CCGCTGGCTGGCGCAAATGGCGCGCGGCATCTTTCAGGCCGGGATCAGCTGGTCGGTGGTCGAGGCGAAATGGGGTGACATCGAGCAGGCATTTCACGGCTTTGACATTGGCCGCGTGGCCATGATCGAGGGCGACGCGCTGCACGATCTGTTTTCCGACCGGCGCGTGATCCGATCGCCACCCAAGATCATCGCCATCCGGGACAATGCGGTGTTCATCGGCGGGGTGGCGCGGGCTTATGGCGCGTTTGGCCGCCGGATCGGGGACTGGCCGGCCAATGATTTTGCGGGCCTTCTGGCCTGGCTTGCCAAGGAGGGCAGCCGCCTTGGCGGGGCCACGGGGCCCTATATGTTGCGCGCCATGGGCAAGGAAAGCTTCATCCTGTCGCAGGATGTGCAGGCCCGTCTGATTGCCGAGGGCGTGATTAGCGGCCCGGCCAGTTCGGCCAAGGCGATGCAGGCCATTCAGGCGGCGTTCAACACCTGGGCGGCGGAAAGCGGACAGAGCCTGACCACGATCAGCCGGGTGCTTGCGCAAAGCATCGGCTGAAGCTTGTGGTCAGGCAGGCTTTGTCGCAAGAGAAGGCGATGATCAATTATTTGCACACGCCACAAGGCCGACGCGTTGCCTATCAGGTTGTGCCGGGCCGGGGGCCGGGGGTCGTGTTTCTGGGCGGGTTCCGTTCGGATATGACAGGCACCAAGGCACAGTTTCTGTCCGAACGGGCCGTGAAACAGGGTCGGGCCCTTGTGCGTTTTGATTATTCGGGTCACGGACAGTCAAGCGGCGATTTTCTGGTCGGCTCAATCGGCGATTGGTTGGAAGACGCCACCGCCGTGGTGCAAAGTCTGACGGACGGGCCGCAGATCCTGGTTGGCTCGTCGATGGGGGGCTGGATTTCGCTGTTGCTGGCGCGCCAGATCCCCCAGCGTATTGCGGGGTTAATCGGGATTGCGGCGGCACCCGATTTTACCGAAGACAGCATGTGGGCGGGTTTTTCCCAAGACCAGCGCGCCGCGCTGTGGGACAGGGGCCAGATCACCTTGCCATCCGATTATTCGTCCGAACCCTATGTCATCACCCGTCGGCTGATCGAAGACGGGCGCAGACATCTGGTTTTGCGCGCGCCGCTAGCCTTGCCATTTCCGGTGCGTCTTTTGCAAGGAACGGCGGACAAGGATGTGCCGCCCGCCGTGGCGCAGCGGCTTTTCGACCATGTCACCGGGCCGGACATTCGGCTGACGCAGGTCAAAGGGGCGGATCACCGTTTTTCGACCCCCGAATGTCTGGAATTGATTGCGCAAGCGGTGGAAGATGTGCTGCGTGGCACCCGGTGATGCCGCAGGATGAGTATTTGAAAAAGGTCAAATGGGGATTATGGTTGTGTTTGTAAGGGGGCGGCGCGTTGGGTGAACCCTTGGTCTTTGTGCCAGGCCTGATGGCTGATGCGCGGATGTTTCTGCCTCAGATCGTGACGCTGGGCGATGCCTGGTCAACCCAGGTCATCCTGCCCACCCATGGCGAAACGGTCGAGGAATATGGCCAGTTCGTGCTGGATCAGGCCCCGGCGACCTTCGCCCTGATCGGCCATGGTCTGGGCGGCGCCGTGGCTTTGGAGGTTTTGCGCCGGGCGGACGAAAGGGTGACACGGGTTGTGCTGATCTCGACCCCGCCTTTGTCGGAAACACCCCAGATAGCCGCCGCCCGTGAGGCGCGGATCGTGGCGGCGCGCGCCGGGCGGTTGAAAGAGGCGATGGCCGAAGAGGTGCCCGTTGCGGCCCTTGCCGATACCGAATGGCGCGGCGATGTCATATCGGTGGTGGTGGATATGGCTTTGGGGCTGGGCGAGGGGGTGTTCTTGCGTCAAAGCCGGGCCATGCAGCGCCGCCCGGATCAGCAAAAGACCATGCGCCGCATCAAGATCCCCGCCCTGATCATGGGGGGCGAGGCGGACACGTTGCTGCCGGTGCTGCGCCAGCAGTTCACGGCAGGGCTGATGCCCTATGGCAAGCAATGCGTGATCCCGGGCGCGGGCCATATCCCCAGTCTGGAACAGCCCGACCTTGTTTCCGATGTTTTGCGCGCCTTCCTGAAAGGCCCGGTCCTACTGCGTTGAGGCCAGTCGGATCGGTTTGCTTTTGCCCGAATGACTGTCGATAAAGCCCAAGACCAGTGGGCGAATGTTCAGCCGCCAGCTTTTGCCGGCGAAAATGCCGTAGTGGCCCGCACCCGGTTCCAGATGTTGCAGCTTTTTGCTTTGGTCCAGTCCGGTCAGCAAATTCAGCGCAGCCACGCATTGGCCGGGGGCGGAAATATCGTCCTTTTCACCCTCGACCGTCATCACGGCCACTTGGGTAATGGCGCCGATATCAACCTTTTTGCCCGCGACGACGAAATCGTTTCGGGCAATTTCGCGGTTCTTGAAAATGCGCTCGACGGTCGAAAGATAGAATTCGGCCGTCATGTCCATCACGGCAAGATATTCGTCGTAAAAGCGGTTGTGGGCGTCGTGATCCGAGGCTTCGCCATGGGCGACGCGCATGATCTGTTCACTGAAGGCTTTCGAGTGGCGTTCGGCGTTCATCGACATGAAGCTTTGCAACTGCAACAGCCCCGGGTAAACCAAGCGGCCAGCGCCCTTGTATTTGAAGCCGACGCGCTGAATGGCCAGGCTTTCAAGCTGCCCCATCGTGATGCGCCGGCCGAAATCGGTCACATCGGTCGCGGCGGCGTCCGGGTCCACCGGGCCGCCGATCAGGGTCAGGGTCCGGGGCTGTGCGGCAGGATCCTCGCCCGCCAGATAGGCCACGGCGGCAAGGGTGAGCGGGGCAGGCTGGCACACAGCGATCACATGGGTGTCAGGCCCCAGGGCACGCATGAATTCGGCAAGGTAAAGCGTGTAATCCTCGATATCGAACTTGCCGGCGCTGACGGGAATGTCGCGGGCATTGTGCCAGTCTGTGATGTAGACATCGGCATCGGGCAGCATCGAGGCGACGGTCGATCGCAACAGCGTGGCATAATGGCCGGACATCGGCGCCACCAGCAGCACCTTGCGGGCCATGGGCGCGCGGCGGCGGACGGCGAAGTGGATCAGATTGCCAAAGGGTTTTTCAACCACCACGGTGACATCGACCAGATGGTCCTGCCCCTTGGGGCCGACGATCGAGCGGATGCCCCAGTCAGGCTTGGTCACCATGCGGGCAAAACTGCGTTCGGCCACCTCGCCCCAGGCCGCGGTCAGTTGCAGCATCGGGTTCATCGACAAGGCAAAGGCCGGATAGCTGGCCATTGCGCGGGCCGTCGCACCCATCCATTCATTGGTGTTGCGAATGCTTTCCATCAGGTCGTAAGTGGCCATATACTTCATCTCGGGTTCCTTGCTCGGGTTGGGCCCGGCCTGAATGTCGCATGGTCACGCGGGGCCACCGACTTTATGCTGCACAGCAGCGAGAATAGGGGCGAATGATTAACATGACAACCGAAGACAGTGACGCCGCTGCAAAATTGGAACGGTTGACGGGCAATTTGGCTAAGGTCGAGGTGCTTTCGGCCCGATTGATCAAGGCTTTGGCGGAACGGCGCGCGCATGACACGGCCCTGGATGGGCCGGGGCAGGACGTCTATGTCAAGGCGGCGGCGGCCTATATGGCCGAGATGATGAGCAATCCGGCCCGTGTGCTGCAACATCAGATCGGCTACTGGGGCAAGACGCTGAAGAATTATGTCGCGGTGCAGAACGCCTTGGCAAAGGGCGAGCCGCCAGCCGAGGCCGCCCCCAAGGACAAACGGTTTTCCAACCCGATGTGGGACAGCAACCCCGCTTTCCATTTCCTCAAGCAGCAATACCTTCTGAACGCCGAAGCGGTGAACGACGCCATTGGCGACATGGAAAGTCTGGATGATGCCGACCGCAAAAGGGTCGCCTTCTTTTCCCGTCAGATCATGGACATGTTCGCCCCCACGAATTTTCTGGGCACGAACCCTGATGCGCTGGAAAAGGCCATGGCGACGGATGGCGAAAGCCTGGTGCGCGGGCTGGAGAACCTTGTGCATGATGTCGAGGCGGCAGAGGGCAACCTGCAGGTGCAACTTGCCGACAGCGAAGCGTTTTCCATCGGGCAGAACATCGCGACCACACCGGGATCGGTGGTGTTTCGCAATGGCCTGTTCGAACTGATCCAGTACACGCCCACGACCCAGACCGTCCATCAGGTCCCGCTGCTGATCTTTCCGCCCTGGATCAACAAATTCTACGTTCTGGACATGAAGCCCGCCAACAGCCTGATCAAATGGATGGTGGATCAGGGGTTTACGGTCTTTGTCGTGTCCTGGGTCAACCCGGATGCAAGCTATGCCAAGACCGGAATGGATGATTACATCCGCGACGGTTTTCTGACCGCAATGGCGCAGGTCCGCCAGATCACGGGCGAGGCGCAGATCAACGCCGTGGGTTATTGCATCGCAGGCACCACTTTGGGTCTGACGCTGGCGCATCTGCAAAAGGCGGGCGATCCGTCGGTCAAATCGGCGACATTCCTGACCACTTTGACCGATTTCTCGGATCCGGGCGAGGTCGGGGTGTTTCTGGGCAATGATTTCGTCGACGGGATCGAACGGCAGTCGCGGGCCGACGGCATCCTGTCCAAAGCCTTCATGGCGCGGACCTTTTCCTATCTGCGCTCGAATGACCTGATCTATCAGCCTGCCATCAAAAGCTATATGCTGGGCGAGGCGCCGCCCGCTTTTGACCTTTTGTTCTGGAACGGCGACGGCACCAATCTGCCCTGCGACATGGCGCTGGAATATCTGCGCGGCCTTTGTCAGGACGACGGATTTGCCAAGGGGACCTTCAAGGTCTTTGGCAGCCCTGTCAGCCTTTCGGATGTGCAACTTCCCCTGTGTGCCGTGGCCTGCGAAACCGATCACATTGCCCCCTGGAAGGCGAGCTTCAACGGAATCCGGCAAATGGGGTCGGATGACAAGACCTTTATCCTGTCGCAGTCGGGTCATATCGCGGGCATCGTCAATCCGCCCACCAAGGACAAATATGGCCATTACACCAGCTCGGCCGCGTTGGGCACGGCCGATGACTGGCGCGCGGGGGCCGCGTTCACGCAAGCCAGCTGGTGGCCGCGCTGGAAGGATTGGCTGTCATCCCGGTCCGGTCCGAAAGGGCCGGCACGCGCCCCGCAAGGGGAACTATGCCCGGCACCCGGAACCTATGTCCTGGGCCACGCGCGGGCCTGACCCGGCGTTAAGGAATACCCGCTATGCGCGAATGTCATCGCTGCGTCGCAGAAATGTCACTTGAAATGCTGCAATGCAGCATGTATATAGGTCACATCAAAACGGGCATCATCCCGGATCACATGGAGACTTGACATGAACAAGACCAACGACTTTACCAAGACGATGCAGGACATGATGGCTTCCTTCCCGGTTGATGCCTCGGCCTTCCAGAACGCGTTCAAGACCCAGGCCGCCTTTGGCGAGAAGCTGACCAAGGTTGCCTTGGACGCTGCTGAAAAGTCGACCGAAATATCGGCCAAATGGGCCAAGGAATCGCTGGCAAAACTGACCGTCGCCTCCAAGGCCAAGGTTGAGCCCGCTGACTATACCAAGTCGGTCACCGACTTTGCCTCGGCCGCGGCTGAACTGGCTGCTGAAAACCTGGCCGCTTTCGCCGAAGTGGCGAAAAAGGTCCAGATGGACACGGTCGAGTTGTTGATGGCGGCTGGCAAGGACGTGTCCGCCGAAGCCACCGCTGCCGTCAAGAAGGCCACCGACGACGTTGCCGCGACCGTCAAGAAAGCGGCTGTCGCTGCGAAGTAATTCCAACCTCTCGGGGTTGCCAAAGGGCGGGGGAAACCCTGCCCTTTCTTTTTTGCTGCACCTCGCCTAAAGTCGCTGCACTGCAAAAGGGGAGGTCCAGATGGCCGAAACTGCCAAGCCGCTGCTGATCAAGCGCTATGCAAGCCGTCGCCTGTATAATACCGAAACATCCGATTATGTGACCCTGGAAGACATCGCCATTTTCATCCGGGCCGGACGCGAAGTGCAGATCATCGATCTGAAAAGCGGTGATGACCTGACGCGGCAATACCTTTTGCAGATCGTGGCCGAACATGAAAGCAAGGGTGACACGGTCCTGCCGACCAATGTGCTGACCGATCTTGTGCGCTCTTACACCACAAATCTGCAGTCCGTCGTGCCCCAGTTTCTGGCGGCAAGCTTCGAGATGCTGCGCGATGGCCAGTCCAAAGTGCTGGAAAACATGGGCACCATCCCCAATCCTCTGACCGCGATGCCGGGCTTTGAGGCCATGCGCAAGCAGCAGGAAGCCTTCATGAAAACCATGATGGGCGGCATTCCGGGCTGGTCGCAGCCGGCGGCACCGGGTGCGGCCAAGTCGGAACCCGACCCTGGCCCGGCGGATGAACTGGCCGAGATCAAACGGCAGTTTGCCGAATTGCAAAAGAAACTCTCCAAACTTTAGGAAGGGTCCGGTCTTGTCAGACACACAGGGCCGAGTCACGCTATGGGGCATCGAGGTCTTTTTGTCCGTGGCCGAGGAAGGTGCGATCTCGGCTGCGGCGCGCCGTCTGGGGGTCAGCCCCTCGGCCATATCGCAGCAATTGACCGGGCTGGAGGCCGCCCTTGGGGCGGTGCTTTTGGACCGCTCTGCCCGACCCATGGGTCTGACCCCGGCGGGGGCGATGTTCCGCCGCCATGCCCAGACCATCCTGAATGCCGAAGCCGAGGCGCGGGCCGATCTTGCGGTCGCGGATCTTTCCGGCCTGACCACATTGCGCCTTGGCATGATCGAGGATTTCGACGCGGAAGTGACGCCGCGCCTGTTGTCGGCGCTGGCCAGCGACCTGAAAGGATGCCGGTTTCTGCTGGAAACCGGCGCGAGCCACCGCTTGCTGGATCTGCTGGAGGCACGGGCGCTGGATGTGGTCGTGGCCGCTGATCTGGGGTCAGAGGCCGCAGATGATGGCTGGCGCGAGGTCCACCCCCTGCTGGCCGAACCCTTTGTCGCCGTCACCCCGCGTGGTCAGGGCCACGAAGGGCTGCCGCTGATCCAATATACCGCCCGCCATCTGATGGGCCGCCAGATCGCTGCCCATCTGGCGCGGCTGAACATCCGGCTGGCGCACCGCTACGAGCTGGACAGTTACCGCGCCATTCTGGCCATGGTAGCGGCCGGTGAGGGATGGACGATCCTGACCCCCCTGGCTCTGCACCATGCGGCGGCGATGAGTGCGGCGGTCGATGTCACCCCCTTGCCCTTTGCGCCGCTGGAACGGACGCTGTCCCTCAGCGCCCGCGACGGGGTGCTGAGGGACGTGCCGGGGCAGATCGCCGGGCGGTTGCGCGTGTTGATGCAGGCGCAGGTGGTGGAACCGGCGCTGGCCAACTGGCCTTGGATGTCCGGGGCGCTGCGGGTGGTATAGGGCCAAATTTTTGCGAAAAAATTTGTCAAAAGTTTTCGAAAACTTTTGTCAGCCCTTCACATCCTCGGCGGCGCTGACAATCGCCTCGGCGATGAAATCAAGCTCATCCGTGGTCAGACGGGTTGGCAGCCTGACGTCGCAGGCCCGCATCAGCATGGCGCGGGTTTGGGGCAGGTCGGCCTGCGGGCCCAGAAATTCCCAATTCCAATAGGCCCGTGCATTGCCTTCGTTCAGGCCAAAGACCTGGACCGCCACGCCATGCGTCTTGGCGCGGATCTGGAAATTCAGCGCCTCGGCATCCGACCAGCCGCCTTTGAGATTGAACTGAATCGAGTCGGGCGCGCGGTTTTCCGGGGCCAGGGGCGGCGGGACGACCAGCCAGACGCTTTCGTTCAGCCGTTCGGCCACACGGTCATGGCCCGCGCGGCCCTTGGCAACGCGGGAAGCAATCTCGGACAACTGCGGACGGATCACGGCGGCGGAGAGGTTCTGCATCCGCATGTTGTAAAGCGGAAGCTTGTTTTGCCACAGCATATAGCTGTTCTGCATGCCGGGATGTTTCTTCCAGTTCGTCTCATAGGCGCCCGACATGATCACGCAGCGGGCGGCCACCTCGGGGTCGTCGGTGATCAGGATGCCGCCTTCGCCCGCATTGACCAGTTTGTAGGACTGGAAGGAAAAACAGCCGACCTTGCCGATGGTGCCGATTTTTCTCCCGTGCCATTCCGTGCCCAAGGAATGCGCCGCATCCTCGACCACGGGGATATTGCGCGCATCGCACAAAGCCATGATGGCATCCATGTCCGAGGTGTGGCCGCGCATGTGGCTGATCAGGACGCAGTCGGCACTGTCCAGTTTGGCCGCGAAATCCGCCATGTCGACGCGGTAATTGTCACCAACCTCGACCAGAACCGGCACCATATCGGCATGAACGACGGCCGAGGGCACAGCGGCGAAGGTGAAAGCCGGGATCAGGACGCGCGCCCCACGCGGCAGGTCCAGCGCCTTGAGCGACAGGAACAGCGCCGCCGAGCAGGAGGCGACGGCGAGGGCATAGCGGGAGCCCATCAGCGCGGCAAATTCGGCTTCCAGCAGGGCCACGGGGCTGGCTTCGGAGGTATAGCGGAAAAGGTCGCCCGAGGTCAGCAGGCGGTCAATTTCGCTGCGCGCGGCCTCGGGGATGGGCTCTGCGTCGTAAACATTGGGAGCCAACAGTTGACCGTCTGGTGCCATGATTGCAGCTTTCCTGAAACTGATCTTCAGGAAAGCTTTAAACCCGAGGTTGGTAACACGCCAGTGACATTTGCCGGGACAGGGCGAAATCCGCCGAATTGCAGGCGGATTGTTGCTGGTCACAAACCTAATCTGTCGCGCATCGCATACCAGGTCATCGCCAGCACGAGCATTGGCCACCGCAGGGACGTGCCCCCGGGGAACCGGGGTTGGGGCAGCGATGCCATCAAGTCGAACCGGCTGGCCTGACCGGCAATTGCCTCGGCCATAACCTTGCCCGCCATTCCAGCCATTGCCACGCCATAGCCCGAATAACCCGAGGCGGACAGGACATTGGGATAGGGTCGGATGAAACAGGGCAGGCGATTGACGGTGATGGCCAGTGTGCCGCCCCAGGCATAGTCGATCCGCGTGTCCCGCAATTGCGGATAGACCGTCAGCATGGGGCGGGACACGGCGCGGATCACGTCGGGGAAGCGGTAGCCATAGGTTTCGGCCCCGCCGAACAACAGCCGCCCATCTTCCGACAGGCGCCAGTAGTTGTTGACGAATTTGGTGTCGGTGACGGCGACCGGCTCGGCAATGATGTCCCTGGCCCGTTCGCCCAAGGGCTCCGTGGCAAGGATGTAGCTGTTGATCGGCATGACCCGCGCGGCGACGGCACCGTCCAGTTTCCCAAGGTAGCCGTTGCAAGCCAGGATCATGTGCCTGGCCTTGACGACGCCCTTGGCGGTGTGAACATGCACGGCCGCGCCGTGATCAATCCGCGTGACCTCGGAACATTCGTACAGCCCCGCCCCTGCTTTGGCGGCCGCTTGCGCCAAACCGATGGCGTAGTTCAACGGATGAAGATGCCCCGCCCCACGGTCAATGTCGCCGCCCTTGTAGACTTTGGAGCCGACAAGCCGGCCCAAAGCCGCCTCGTCCAAGGGTTCGATTTGCGAATAGCCATAGTCGCGCGCCAGCTTTTCGGCGTTGCGATGGCTGT
>JAYSWK010000405.1:0-1512 GCA_043718085.1 Rhodobacterales bacterium | reverse complement strand
TGTCCCTTCGCCTGCCCTGACCCAAGAGCGTCTCGCGTTCAACCGGATACCGGCATTCACCTTGCACCCCGAGGCAGCGATTGCTCTTGCAAACGCGTTCGGAGTGCAAGGTGAATTCAATTGAACGCGACACGCTCAAGATAGGCACAAGGACGCGCCGATTGTAGGGGCAATTGCGTTTTGCGCAGGCCCGCGCTAACCGGGGGCATGCCCCGCTATGCCCTATTGATTGATTATGACGGCAGCCCGTTCCAGGGCTGGCAGCGCCAGGCCGTGGGGCAACCTTCGGTGCAGGCGGCCATCGAGGCCGCCTTGGCCCGGCTGGAACCCGGGCCCCATGCCATCGCCGCGGCCGGGCGCACCGATGCCGGGGTCCATGCCACGGGTCAGGTGGCCCATTGCGACCTGTCCCGCGACTGGGACCCGTTCCGTCTGACCCAGGCCCTGAACGCGCATCTGCGCCCTGCCCCGGTTGCGGTCTTGCAGGTCAGCCGGGTGGCGGATGACTTTCACGCCCGCTTTTCGGCGCTGGAGCGGCGCTATCTGTTCCGCCTGATCGCCCGCCGCGCCCCCCTGACCCATGACAAGGGCCGCGCCTGGCAGGTGATGCACCCGTTGGACCTTGGGGCGATGCAACAGGCGGCCGCCCATCTGATCGGCAAGCATGACTTCACCACCTTCCGGTCCACCTTTTGCCAGGCCAAAAGCCCGGTCAAGACGCTGGACGAGATCACCATGACCGAGGGCGCGGTCACCGGCGGCACCGAATACCGCTTTTCCCTGCGCGCGCGGTCATTCCTGCACAATCAGGTCCGCTCGATCATGGGCTCGCTGGAACGGGTCGGGGCCGGCGCCTGGCCGCCCGCGCGCATGGCCGAGGCGCTGGCCGCACGCGACCGCGCCGCCTGCGGCCCGGTTTGCCCGCCCCAGGGCCTTTACCTGGCCCATGTCCGCTACGACCCCGATCCCTTCCTGCCCCCGCATACCTGACCTTGGCCGGGTCCCGTCGGGCCCGGGCGGCGCACCAACCCCAAGCCGGTTGGCCGCAGGCCAGAGGCGCGGAGAAAGGCCGCGCGCCGCAGGCGCTCTGCCGGATCATCGGCCCCGGTGCGCGCCGCAATTGCCGCGTTGACAAGCCGTGGCCGGGGGCGTTCCCTTGGCCAAATGGACCGGGCCCGATCATGAGTGACAACGCATCGCACCGCGCGGAATTCCTGCCCAAGCTTGTGACGATCTGGCGCGAGGGCTATTCGGTTGCCGCCTTGCGGGCCGATGCCATTGCCGGGCTGACGGTGGCCATCGTCGCGCTGCCTTTGTCCATGGCCATCGCCATTGCCTCGGGAGTGCCACCGCAGGCGGGGTTATTCACCACCATCGTCGGCGGCTTTTTGGTGTCGGCGCTGGGCGGGTCGCGCTATCAGATCGGCGGGCCAGCGGGGGCCTTCATCGTGCTGGTGGCGGGCTGTGTCGCGGCCATCGGGCCGCAGGGGTTGATCCTGGCCACGGCTTTGT
>JAYSWK010000404.1:0-9738 GCA_043718085.1 Rhodobacterales bacterium | reverse complement strand
TGATCTGGTGCACCCATGCCACCCAGGCATGGCGTCAGTCGGAAGCGGCGATGTGGGACCGCATCCGTCCGGCCACCAGTGGGGTGAACCTGCTGTTGGTCACCCAGTTCGACAAGCTGCGCAACGCGCGCGACCGCGCCCGTGTGCTCAGCCGGATCGCGGGCGAAACGGCGGGAAAATTCACCGCACTTTATCCGGTTTGCCTGTTGGATGCTTTGGCAGCCGGGGATGATGTGGATCTTTGGAAGGCCAGCGGTGCCGATGAATTCATGGAACATCTGGTCGACATCCTTCTGTCCCTGCCGCGTCCGGCGGATGCAGATACCGCGACGACCGCCACGGCGCAGCTGTTCGACAGAAACGCCAATGTCATCGACATCTCGCGCCCGGCGCCCGCCGCGCTGGCCGACCAGCATGTTTCTGGCGGCCTGGTCGATGCGCAATCCGCATCCCAGGTGATGCCGCGCCGGGTGCGCGCCAAAGCCGCTGATCCGGGCAAACGCGCGCCCCGTCCGGCAACGGCGCCCGGCTGGCTGGAAGCGATCGAGCTTGGGCCCCAATGACATGAAGCTTCAGGACGTGATGAAAGACTTCCTTGACCAGACACCGGGCCTTGACCTGGTGGCTTACGGCGATCTGTCATCCGGTCTGATCCTGAACGCGGCATCCAAGGTGGCCTGCCCGCGCGAAAAGCTGGATTTGCTGGGCGAAAAGGCGGCAAGCTGTTTTGCCCTTGCACCGAAAGGGGCTGGGGGCATCGGCCCAAGCTGGGCCATGCATTTTTCCGAACGCGAAACGCAGGTCTTTGCCCGCCAGCCCGAAACCTCGCACGAGGTGATCTGTGCCGTCTGCCATCCTGGCACCAGGTTGCAACCCTTGGTGATCGCGGCGATTGATCTGGCCAGCAGAATGGCGGGGCCCGAATGAAGCCAGGCGGAAAAGTCGTGCAGAATGCCCGGCACGACCAGGACAATCACCGCCTCTTGATACTGCAACGCCTTGCGGGCGCGCCAGAGGCGCTTGCCCATGGCAAAGGCCCGTTACCGGACGAAGCCGATGCCCGCCTGACCAGCCTCCTGGCCGAGATCGACGAGACGGTCTTGCCCCGGCTCTTGCATCTGACCGCCGGTGGGGCACAACTGGCCTGCCTGATCGTGTCGCAACGTCGCCTGATCGACGTCCAGATGCCCGGCCGTCCCGCCGCCCCCAATGACAGCGACACGCTGGCCCCCCTGTTGGCCGCCCGGCTGATCGAACTTGTCCAGCACCGTGGCGCGTTGACACTGTCCGCCACCCGCCGCACCGAAATGCCCACCCAGGCCGAGACCGCCGTTTCGGTGGCCGCCCTGTCCCAGGCGCTGACCAGTGCGACGACCCAGACCGCATTCCAGCGGCTCTTGACCCTTGCCGATGCCCAATCCACCGCCCTTCTGGTCTGGTCGCCCACCACGGCCCAGCCCCAGTACAAAGGCCCGCGCGACTGGTTGCCGCAGCTTGCCGCTTTCGCGGGCCGCTTCCAGACGATGGAGCGTCAAAACCCCGCCGATGGCCGCGTCGGGGCCGTGCGCACCCAAGGGGTCGCCATTCCGGTGTCCAAAGAGCAGCTTTTGCTGATGGCGAGCCTGGAAAAGAACGGCTTTGCCGCCATTTTGCCCATACCAGCCGGCCTAAAGCTGATCGCCAGCTGGCAGGCAAGGTGATGCGGGTCTACACGCTTTAACCCGTCCAGCCCAACGCCGCCGCGATGCAATTCATGCTTTGCAGCAAAGGGATCGACACGCCGCTGCGCTTGGCCGCGCGGGTCTGGGCCAAAAGATCGACCTGCAGATCGTTGATGCGGTCCAACTGCGGGCGCAGACGGTCAAACTGGTGGCGCAACAGCGGAAAGCGTTCGGCCAGCTGGGCCTGCCCGGTGATGGCCAGAACCGCTGCCATCGTGGCCTCATGCTCGCGCAGGATGCGGGCAAGGATCAGATCGCGCGTCGGCACGTTGGCGGCCAGGCGCGCGTAATTGGCGGCCACCCGCATGTCGGATTGAAACAGCGACTTTTCAACCTCGTCGATGATCAGCCGGAACAGGCCCGAATGGGCAAACATGTCGGCCAGCAGGGCCCGCGCGCCCGGGCCCCGCACCTTGACAAAGCTGTCGATCGCCGATCCCAGACCAAACCATCCCGTCAGCATATGGCGGTTCTGCGACCAGGCGAAAACCCACGGGATGGCCCGCAGATCCTGCAATCCCATCGCGCCAAAGCGCCGCGTCGGGCGCGATCCCAGCTTCAGATTGGCCAATTCCTCGACCGGGCTGGCCAGTTGGAAGTAATCGACAAACCCCGGATGGCGCACCAGCCCGGCATAGGAGGCCTGCGACATGCCCGACAGGGCCTCCATCGCCTCGTCGTGTTCGGGGTTGCGCGTGTCGCGGCCCGCATCCGAATGGACCAGAACCGAGGACATCAGCAGTTCCAGATTGATCAGCGCCGTGCCCCGGTTGGCATATTTGGACGAGACGACCTCGCCCTGTTCGGTCAGTTTCAAAAAGCCCTGAACCGTGCCCGCGGGCTGGGCCGCAATGGCGCGCTCGGCAGGTGCGCCACCCCGGCTGACCGACCCGCCGCGCCCATGAAAAAAGCCGGGACGGTATCCCAGCGCCGTCAACGCCTCGGTGATCCGGCGCTGGGCTATTTCCAGCTCCCAGATCGAACACAGAAAACCGCCGTCCTTGTTACTGTCCGAATAGCCCAGCATCACCTCGACCAGATCGCGCTGCGCCCGATAGGCCGCGCGGGCGGTGCCGGTGGTCAAAAGATCGGTCAGGATCGTGGGCGCTGCCCGCAGATCGGCAATGGTTTCGAACAGGGGCACGACGACAAAGCTGCCATCTTGCCCACCGCCCGCCAGCCGCGCCAGAAGATAAACCGCCAAAAGATCGTCCGCCGAACGGGTCATCGACACGATGAAGGGGCCGAATGCCTTGGGGTCTGAACCGGGGCTGTGGTCCTGCATCAGGGCCAGAAGGGCGATCAGATCCCGCGCTACAGGCCCAAGGCTGTCCAGATCCAGCCGGGGCAGGGCATCACGGGCCAGCAGCCGGCGCAGACCTTCGCTGTTTGGCGCTGCCCCCAGCCCAAGCTGCGGCCAGACCTCGTCCAGCACGCGGTTGATCACCGTCGCGTTTTGCCGCACATCCAGCGCCGCCGTGCGAAAGCCGAAGACCTCGGCCCGCCAGCGCAGGGGGCGCAGATATTGCGCGACCAATTCCTTGGCCCCGATCGACATCAGCGCGGTTTCCACCGCCATCAGATCATTGGTCAGCGCGTTGGGCAGGGCATAGGCTGGGGGCCCACCGTCCAGGCTGCGCTCCAGCCGCAGGACAATGGCCGACAGGGCCTGACGGAACACTTCACCGGGATTGCGCCGCTCCAGTTCCGCTGCGGCACCGCTTGCTGCAATGACTTTGTTCAGGGCCGACAGGTCCGCCTTGGGAATGTCTGCGATGCGACGGGTGATGCTGATGCGCTGGGCCGCGATGCGCACAAAGTCCAGATGGCAATTCAGCGCCACTTTGCGGTGGGCGGCAATGGCGCGGGCGGTGACCTCGGCGCTGACATTGGGGTTGCCGTCGCGGTCGCCACCAATCCACGAGTGGAATTTCAGATGCGGCGCTCGGGTATCGGGGGCAGACGGAAAGTGCTGCACCCGTGCTGCCTCGAACAGGGCAAAGACCTGCGGCGTGGCCTCGAACAGGCTGTTGCGATAGAACTGCAAACCCCAGGCAATCTCGTCATCCAGGCTGGGCTTTTCGATGCGCAACTCGCCCGACATCCACAACAGATCGATCTCGCCCGTCAGTTCGGCACGGTGCAGCGCGCGTTCCTGCGCGGTCCAGCGCTGGTTTTCCAGATCGACAAGCTTGCGATAGATGCGGCGGTGAATTTCCAGCACCGTGACCCGCTTCGCCTCGGTCGGATGGGCGGTGATCGTGGGGGTGATGGCCAGGCGCGCCATCCGCTCGGCCACCTCGGCGGGCGGGGTTTCCGCCTGCGCCAGCTTGGCGAAGGCCGCCGCGAAAGACCCTGCAACCCCGTCCGGTCCCAAGGCCACCTCGCTTTGGCGGCGCAATTGCATCAGGGCGTTTTCATCCGCGATGCGCTGCAACTGAAACCAGATGTTCAGCGCCTGCAAATAGGGAATGGCCGCGTCCCCCGATGGGATCGCGGCGCGCGCGCCCTGGGCCAGATAGTCGGCCACGTCCGGCGCGCGCCGCGCGACCACGCCCAATAGCAGGTCGAATAAGGCGTTCTTGTTGTCCTGCGCAACATTCGGAACCGAAAGGGCAGGGGCGTTTGACATCACGCCGCTTTCAGGACACGCGCAATGGTTTCCCCGATGACCGATGGGTTCTCGGCCACGGTCACACCCGCCGCCGTCAGGATCTCGACCTTTTCGCTGGCGCTTTCGCCAAAGGCCGAGATGATCGCCCCGGCATGGCCCATGGTGCGGCCCTTGGGGGCCGTCAGGCCGGCGATATAGGCCACGACCGGCTTGGTCATGTGGTTCTGGATATATTCAGCGGCTTCGGCTTCCTGCGGGCCGCCGATTTCACCAATCAGGGCCACGACACGGGTGTCGGGATCGGCCTCGAAATGCTCCAGTATGTCGCGGAAGCTGGACCCGTTGATCGGATCGCCCCCGATCCCGACCGAAGTGGACACCCCGATGCCCCGGTCTTTCAGCTGCTGCGCCGCCTCATAGCCCAGCGTCCCCGACCGGCCCACGATGCCCACAGGGCCGGGCAGATAGATATGCCCCGGCATGATCCCCAGCATCGCCTTGCCGGGCGAGATGGTGCCCGCGCAATTCGGTCCCGTCAGCACCATGCGCCGCTCACGCGGGTAGCGCATCATGTACCGCTTGACCAAAATCATGTCCTGCGCCGGGATCCCGTCGGTGATCGAGACGCAGTAGCGGACGCCGCTGTCGGCGGCTTCCATGATGCTGTCGGCGGCAAAGGGGGGCGGCACGAATGCCAGGCTCGTGTCGCAGCCCGTCGCGTCATGCGCCTGTTTCATCGTGTCGAAAATCGGTACGCCAAAGACCTTTTCGCCCGCCTTGCCCGGCACGACACCCGCCACGACATTGGTGCCGTATTGGATCATCTCGTTGGTGTGAAACTGCGCCATGCGGCCCGTGATGCCCTGAACGACCACGCGGCTCGTGCGATCCAGAAAAATGCTCATCCCTTGGCCCTCAGCTTGGTATTTTGTGCAACGTCGTTCTTCCAGGCCTCGACGGCCCGTTCGGCGGCTTCCATCAGGCTGGTGGCGCGGATGATGGGCAAACCGCTTTTGGCCAGAATCTTCAGCCCTTCCTCCACGTTGGTGCCCGCCAGACGCACGATGACCGGCATGTTGACCGGACTGGCCTGCAAGGCCTGCACCACACCTTCGGCCACCCAGTCGCAGCGGTTGATGCCGGCAAAGATATTGACCAAAATCGCCTGCACATTGTCGTCCGAGGTCACCAGGCGAAACGCCTTGGCCACCCGCTCGGGCGTGGCCCCGCCGCCGATGTCCAGAAAATTCGCAGGCTCGCCCCCCGCCAGCTTGATCGTGTCCATCGTGGCCATGGCCAGACCCGCCCCGTTCACGATGCAGCCGATATTGCCCGACAGGCCGATATAGGACAGGCCACGGTCGGCGGCGCGCGCCTCGCGCGGGTCCTCCTGGCTTTTGTCGCGTAACTCGGCAATCTGGGGGTGGCGGAACAAGGCGTTGCCGTCGAAAGTCATCTTGGCGTCCAGCGCCAGGATGCGGTTGTCATTGGTGATGACCAGCGGGTTGATCTCGACCATCGTGGCGTCCAACTCGCGGAAGGCCGCGTAGCAGCCCTTCAGCGTCTTGACCATCTGGGCCACCAGCCCGGTCGGAATGCCCAGTTTGAAGGCAATTTCCCGCGCCTGGAAATCCTGCAACCCCACGGCCGGTTCCACGGTTGACCGCACGATGCTTTCGGGGCGGTTGGCCGAGATCTCCTCGATCTCCATGCCGCCTTCGGACGAGGCCACGATCATCACGCGCTGCGATGTGCGGTCCAGCACAAGGCCGAGATAAATCTCGCGGCTGAATGTGGTGACCTGTTCGACATAGACCCGGTAGATGCCCTTGCCCTCGGGCCCGGTCTGGTGGGTCACCAGTTTGCGGCCGAACATGTCGTTGGTCGCATCCTGAATTTCGTGATCCGAGGTGCAGATCTTGACGCCGCCCGCTTTGCCACGGCCGCCGGCATGGACCTGCGCCTTGACGATCCAACGCTCGCCGCCCATTTCGCGCGCCCGGTAGGCGGCCTGTTCGGGGCTATAGGCCAGCGCACCGATCGGCACGGCCACGCCGAACTTGGCGAGGATCTCTTTGGCCTGGTATTCATGAATATCCACGGTCTTCCCCTGTCTTGATTATTCTGCGGGCTCGGTGGCCAGGAATTGACTGTTCAGCCCGTCCAGCACCGGGGCCATGTCGATCCTGGCACCCATCGCGTTCAAGGCATTGCCAAAGCGCGTGACGATCTCGGTGATGGCGGCGGGCGACAACTGGTTCAGGATGCCGACGCGGACCTGCACGGGTTCGGACAGGGTGGGCCAGATGCCAAAGCCCACGGCGCGGCAGCTTTGCACCAGTTCCTTTTCCCGTCCCGCCAGGCTTTTGGGCAGGCTCAGCACCACAAGGCTGGTCATGTTCGATGTGACCGTGCAGCCCATCGCGGTGACCGCCCGGCGCAAGGCACTTTCGTAAAACGCATAATCAGCCGCCTTTTGCACACGGCCGTGCTGCAACGTGATGCGCAATGCCTCATGGAATGCCGCCACGGCATAGCCCGAATGGGTGCGGTGATATGATCCCGCTGCGGCATCCTTGCCGTCAATGATGCCCCAATGGCGCGCTTCCAGGATCGGGTGATGGACATAGCTTGAACAGCCGTTGGCCCGAACCTCGGCGATATAGCGGTCGGTAAAGCTGACGGGCGCATAAGTCAGCGGCAGGCACAGAACCCCCTTTTGCGGGCACGAGGCCCAGGCCACCACGCCCGGAAAGTCGTCAATCCCGAAGTCCGCGATGCCAAGCGAGGATACGGCATCGACCAACCCCAACGCGCCTTGGGCCATGCAGGCATCCGAAAAACCCTGAATGTCGTTGATGCGGCCCGAGCCGGTTTCCCAATGCGCCATGAAGGCCCATTTCGGCCTGACCCTGCGCAGCGCCTCGTCGATCACCGGTCCGGTGACCGACTGGCCATGGGGCACGGTGATGACGGTCACATTGGCAGGTTTGGGGTCCATCGGGTTGGCCGCAAGGTCGGCGCGACTGGATGCCTTCATGCGGATGGTCAGCGCGTCAAGCCCGCTGAACGTGCCGTTGACAAAAACCACCACGCTGTCGCCCGGCAGGATGGCGTTCAACACGCAGTCCAGCCCCGAAAAGCCCGTGCCCCCCACGCCAAAGGTATGCACGTTCCTGGTGCCCCAGACCCTGCGCAGCATGTGCTTGCACTCGACCATGCCGCGCAGGACATCGGCCTGCATGTGGTCGGCCAGACCCGCATTGGCGAAAGCCGCCAGCACCCGCGCATCGGTATTGCCGGGGCCGGGGCCGGCGGCAAGGGTCTCGGGGATGGTCAGTGCCGGGAAAATCGTCATCAGCTGCGCCCTTCAAGGGTTGTCAGGAATCTGCGTTCCCCATTCAAATCCCGGATGGATTTTTAGCACAACCTGCATTACTCCTGCTTTTGGGCAACCATTCGGGGGGCAAGTCTGCCACCCGAATGGGCGGGTTTTGGGAAAGTGGTTGAAAACTCCCCTACCAATATAGGTAGGTAACTGACGAAAGTGTAACAAATGCAAGCACCTGGCGACAAATCCCGCCCGATGACCGTGGCCCTGGCCAACAGCAATCCGCTGGTCCTGTCGGCCATGGCCGAGATATTTGACCGTGATCCGCGCTTTTCAGTCGTGACCACCACCTCCAGCGCCGAGGGGTTTCTGGGCGCCGTGATGCGCGTTGGCGTTTTGGTCGGGGTCATTGACTGGACGCTGCCTGCGTTGGGCGGGCAAAAGCTGATCGAGGTGCTGCGCGATCAGCCCGGCGCTCCCCGCATGGTGGTGTATGGCGACGAGGCGCATGGCGAATTGCCCCGTCTGGCCATGGTGGCGGGGGCTGCGGGTTTTGTCGGCCAGAACGCCCCTGTCGGAAAGCTTCTGGAAACCTGTCTGGCCGTCGCCTCCGGCCAGATGGTCTTTCCCTTTCTGGACATCCGTGAGTTGCAAAGCGACCCGTTGCTCCAGTTGACCAAACGCGAACGCGCCCTTCTGGAAGCCCTGGCCAAGGGCCTGACCAACCGCGAATTGGCGCGGGATTTCGCCATCTCGGACAACACGGTCAAGTTTCACCTCTCGAACCTTTTCGAAAAGCTGGGCGTGCCCAACCGCACCCGCGCCATCGCCCTTTTTTACGCCACACGCGGTGCCGGCGTCGGGCTTTGACGGTTCCAAAATCCCCCGCCGAGCCACGCCGACGGCCATGAAAAAATCGCTTGACAGGAAATTTTGTTTCGCACCATTTGTCGCGCCCATCGCCCTGTTGTCCTGAAAGGATCCGAGCCATGAGCTTCCATGTCACCCCACAAGCCCCCGCCCGTCTGAACCGCAGCGAATTGGCCGTGCCGGGAAGCGCCCCGCAAATGTTTGAAAAGGCTGCAAAATCAGAGGCGGATGTGATCTTCCTTGACCTTGAAGATGCCGTGGCCCCCGATGACAAGGCCCAGGCCCGCAAGAACATCATCAAGGCTTTGAACGAGGTGGACTGGGGCAAGAAAACCATGTCGGTCCGAATCAACGGGCTTGATACCCATTACATGTACCGCGATGTCGTGGACGTGGTGGAACAGGCGGGCGAGCGTCTGGATCTGATCATGGTGCCCAAGGTTGGCACCGCCGCCGATGTCTATGCCGTCGATATGATGGTCACCCAGATCGAAGCCGCCAAGGGCTACAAAAAGCGCATCGGGTTCGAACATATCATCGAAACCGCACTTGGCATGCAGAACGTCTCGGCCATCGCTGGCGCCTCCAAACGCAACGAATCCTTACACTTTGGGGTTGCAGACTATGCCGCCTCGACCCGGGCGCGGACGACCGTGATCGGCGGCGTCAATCCCGACTATTCCGTGCTGACCGACCCTATGGACGACGGCAGCCGCGCAGTCCATTGGGGCGACATGTGGCACTATGCCCTGGCCCGCATGGTGGTGGCCGCGCGGGCCAATGGCTTGCGCCCGGTCGATGGGCCCTTCGGTGATTTCTCCGATCCCGAGGGCTATAAATTCGCCGCCCGCCGCGCCGCCGTTCTGGGCTGCGAGGGCAAATGGGCGATCCATCCCAGCCAGATTGCCATGGCAAATGAATGCATGAGCCCCTCCGAGGCCGAGGTTACCCGCGCGCGCCGCATCCTGGATGCCATGGCCGTTGCCGCCACCGAAGGCAAAGGCGCCGTCTCGCTGGACGGCCGTCTGATCGACTATGCCTCGATCCGCCAGGCCGAGGTTCTGGTCGAAAAAGCCCGTCAGATTGCTGCTGGCTGAACGCTAGAGCGGGATGGGTTTTCATGGAAACAAACCCCATCGGGAAACGCGTTCGAGCGCATGCGAGAGGCAGCGTTTTCCGCGACCATGCAAACCCATCCCGCT